>CALMOO010000305.1:1175-12356 GCA_937871705.1 uncultured Hymenobacter sp. | reverse complement strand
ACGTGTGCCCCGTCACCAATCCAGCCTACCCTGACGCCACCGCCGCTAAGCGCAGCCACGATGCCTACGTGCAGGCCCACCCGACGCCCCTTACGGAGGTGCCTTTAGAAGTACTCGAACAAGAATTGGCCCTTAAAAGCCGCCGCTAGTTTACCCTCTCACCTTTTTTCTGCAAATTTTATGAAATCTTTAAAGCAGCTGCGTGAAGAGCGGCAAGCTAAAATTGATGAGGCCCAGGGCCTTATTGACACCGCCAAAAGGGAAACCCGCAGCCTCAACGGGGACGAAAAAACCAAGTACGACGGCTTGGACAAAGAGATTGATGAGTTGGCCGCCGATATCGTGCGGGCTGAAAAAGTCGAGCAGCGTAATGCTGAGCAGGCTGGCCGTCAGACGCCGCTTAACAACCACAACACCACCGAAAAGCGCGATTTGAGCAAGTTCAGCTTGTCGAAAATGTGCTTGGATGTGGTAGAAAACCGCAACCAGACCGGCCTAGAGCTGGAAATGAGTCAGGAAGCGGTAAAAGAAGCCCGCGAGTTGGGTCTTACGCTCGAAGGCCGCGCCCACATCCCAGCTATCATTGCCTTTGGTAGCCAGAAGCGCGACAACACCGTGACCATGCCAACGCAGCCCGAAGACGGCTCAGCGGTGGTGTTCGACGAGCAGCCCCAGGAGATGCTCGGCATCCTGCGCCCCCGCCTGGCTATCATGGCCCTAGGTGCCAAGATGCTGACCGGCTTGCGTGGCGAGCTGCCGCTGCCCGGCATGACGCAGGGCGCCGTAGCGACCTGGAAGGGTGAGATTGACCCGCTGGACAAGTCGAACATCAAGTTCAACCGTGGCAACATGAAGCCCCACCGCCTGGGCACCTACATTGACGTGAGTAAGCAGTTCTTGGTGCAGACGTCGCCCGATGTGGACGCGCTGCTGCGCTCGGATTTGAACGCGGCCATGAGCCAGGCGCTCGATGTGGCCGCCATCTACGGCACCGGCCTTGATGCGGACCACCAGCCCCTAGGTATTCTCAATACGCCCGGCGTGTACGTGCTGGCCATCACCGACGCCAACGGCCGGGTACCCACCTACGCCGATATCATCGCGCTCGAAGCCAGCCCCGAAATCGTCAACGCCAACGCGGGTAATCAGAGCGGCTACTTGATGAACAGCAAAATCAAAGGTACGCTCAAAAACACGCAAATTGTGGGTGGGCAGGCTTTGATGGTGCTGATGAACAACACGGAGCTAAACGGCGCCAAACTGGTCGTTTCCAACATTGTAGCCGACCAAACCCGCGGCACCGCTACCAACGCCTCGGCCATCGTGTACGGCTCGGATTGGAGCAACGTGATTCTTGGCCAGTGGGGTGGGCTTGACCTGACAGTGGACAACCTGACGCAGGCGCTGGTGGGTAAAAACCGCATCATCGTGCAATCCTTCTGGGATGTAGCGGTGCGCCGGCCTAACACCTTCTCGGCCATCAAGGGCGTGGTGCCCAGCGCCCAAATCGCGGCCCTGGCCCAGCAGTAAGCCAGTAAACAGCCCGGCTGGCTAAGGCTGGCTGGGCCTATGGTTTAACCCGAAAAAGCCTTAAAAAATGGCCCAAAAACCTGCTCCAAACAGCCCAGCCGCTGCCCTTCAGGCCCAAAACGCGCCGAATCCAGCCGCTATTCCGCCCGTTACGGCCGCGCCTCTACCCGAGGCTGCCCAAACGGTAAAAGTGCGCTTTAAGCGTGGCCACCCGAGCCTGGCTTACAGCATCGGCGAAGAGGCCGACCTACCCCAGGCACTCTACGACCAGCACGTGGGCGAAGGGGAGTTTTTCGAGAAAATCTAAGCCGCTGCTATGCTCACCCTGCCCGACCTCAAAGCGCACCTGAAGCTCGACCCCGCCGCAACCGACGAGGACGCGCTACTGACTGGCTATCTGACGGCGGCCCTGGGCGTATTTAAAACCCAAAGCAAGCGCCGCTGGCCCGTAGAAGGCGAGCCGGCGCTCGTGCGGGTACTCGACCCCACGGCGGAGCCACCAACGACCGAGTTTGTGGCCTACGTTGACCAAGCGGTACTAAATGCCGACGATCAGGCCATTGCTGACCAGTGGCTGCGCTTCACGCTGGGCCACTGGTACGAGAACAAGCAAACGGTAGTGGCTGATGTGCGCGCCGTGGCCGTGGAAGTGCCGCACACGGCGCAATTGCTCATGAACCTACTACGGGAGCCCACGCTATGAATTTACACCCTAAAAGGACGCGAAACACTGGGGTTTGGGGAGTGAAGTATATAACTCAACTGAACAAGACTCCCACTTCGGTAACAATCGAACTCAAGGTGACGCGCTGGAAAATGTATTGCTGGGCTGCTTGGCAATGCTTTAAAGCCTACCTCAAGTAATGAATATCGGCAAGCTTGACCGCCTTCTGACGCTTCAGGCGCCGGTGCCAGTGGTGCAAAACGACTTTGGCGAGCCCGCCCCGTCCGCGTGGCTCGACGTGGCCACGGTGGCGGCGGGCATTGAGTACAAGGCCGGCGGCGAAGCGCTGCAGGCCGACCAGTTGACCGCTACCCAGCGCATCATCTTCACTATCCGCTACCACCCTGGCGTGCTGCCTACTTGGCAGCTCACCTTTGAAGGCCGCACCTATCAGATTACCGACGTAGCCCACATCGGGCGGCGTCGGGCCACGACTCTCACCTGCTACTCGCATGGCTAGCATTAGCTTTCAAGGCTTCGGAGAACTAGACGCTGTGATGGCGGGCCTGGGCGACAAGCTCGGCACGCAAACTATTGATAAGATTCTGCGCAAAGCCGCGCAGCCCCTGGTGAAACGCGCCAAGGAGTTGAGCAGCAACGCCGACGTGACGGGCGACGTGACCAAATCCATCGGCATCATCGCTAATCGCAAAGTCAATAGTATTACCGTAGGCCCGCGCCGCGGTGGGGGTTACAAAGGCTACGTGGCCCATATTCTCGAATACGGCGCCGCCCCGCACACCATCCGGGCCAAGGCGGCCGGCGGACTGCTGCACTTCGCAGGCACCTTCACGCAGGAAGTGCAGCACCCGGGCATTGCCGCCCAGCCGTTCATGCGACCGGCGTTCGATGAAACCGGCGGCGCGGTGGTGGACAGCATCAAGGCCCAGTGCAAGGAAATTATTGACTCAGGTTTTAAATCAGTTTTTAAATGAAAAACCTATTCGCATTTGCCGCCTTTCTAGCCGCTGGTTTTCTACTGGGTAGCCGCCGGGCGCGTAAGGCTGGGCCGATTGAGCAAATCTGTATTGAGGTAAAAGCAGACACGGCGCAAGCCGTAGCAGCTTTAAAAGACTTGCAGACACAGGCTGTTAAGACTACCAACGTAGTGGCTCAGTTCAATTTGCGTGGAGCTGACCTCGTTGCGACCCTGCCGTTGCAGAGTTATCGGGCCCAGCGAGGCACTGAGCCTGGCCGTTGCACTGGTCAAACTACGCGCCTCGTGGATGCAGCTATTCAAACGCTTTTCACTGAAGGGGAAGTGGCGGTGCGTGACCACATAGACCGCCGGGCCAACCATCAGATGGTATACGAAAAGGTAGTGGCTCGCCTCAAGCTGGAGCACCGCCGTGAGCAATTCGTCTGCCTTGACAATCGGCTGAAAATCATTCTCCCTAAGTTCTACAAAGCCCAGTAGTGGAACCCGGTCAACTCCTTTTCTCCCTGCTCAGCCAAGCCGCCCCCGTGACGGCCCTGGTCGGCACGCGCATCTACCCCGTGGTAGCGCCGCAGGGGTCACCCCGGCCTTACGTGTGCTATCAGCTCATTAGTCGCGTGCCCGATGGTTCGGCGCTCTGCCAGCTTAGCGACGTGGCCCGCGTGCAGCTCTCGCTCTTTGCCGATACCTACGCCCAGGTCTGTCAGCTGGCCCAGGCCTGCCGTGGTCAGCTGCACTACCACGAGCAGCCAGAAGCTTCTCTGGAGCTAGCCAACGAGTTCGACCAGCCCCACGACGAAAACGCCGCCTGCTATTTCCGCTCCCAGGACTATCTGGTCGAACTACACTAGTTTCTCTCACCTTTTTTCTGCAAAACTCTTATGGCTTTAACAGTAATCAAGGGCTCCAAAGTGGGGCTCTATGTCGAAAAAACCCCCGGCTCGGGCACCTTCACGCGCGTGCTCTGCGCCAACAGCCTTAGCCTCGACGTGACCACGGCTGAGCTAACCACCGACTGCCAGACCGACGACGACGACGAGGCGGGCAGCTTCGCGGCTTCAGAGCCTGGCCAAATCAGCTGGACGGCTGGCGGCGACATGACCCAGCGCGTGGCTACGGACGCGGACGCTGATACCAACGTGACGGCCAGCAACCTGCTCGACCTGCAACTGGCTGGCACCAAAATGAAGCTGCGCTACCAGCTGGGCCAGCAAACCGATGCGCCCGCCTACGAGGGCACGGTGTGGATTAACAAGAACGGCTTTGCTGGCGACAACAAAAGCAATGCCACGGCTTCGGTCGGCTTCACAGGCACCGGCCCGCTGCGGAAGGTAGTGCCCGCTTAAGATGTATGCTTTCTGTTTCCGAAAACCCGCCTCGGTCTCCGGGCGGGCTTTTTGGGCAAAAGCTACTTCATTTTCTACCTCTTTTTCTTCTCATGAAAGCCACCCCTACTACCCCCACCACCGCCCGCGGTGAAGCCTCGCTCACCATTGGCGGCGTTGCCCATCCCGTGCGTTTCGGCATGAACGTGATGCGCGACTTTACCAAGCTCACGGGCAAGGCGCCCAGCGAGTTTGGCCAGCTACTGGCAGAGGACTACGTGGAAGCGCTCAGCGGCCTGGTGTACTGCGCTGCCAAGCGCTATGTGCCCGCTGGGCAGCTACCCGAAGGCTTCAACCCGGAGGCGGCCGCCGACCTGATTGACAGCATGTCGCCGGCCGAAGCGGACGAAGTAGGCGAGGCGATTGTAGAGGCCGTGACGGTGGGAAACCTTTTGCTGACCAGCTTAACGGCGAAGGTGGCCAGCCGCAACCAAGCCGCGCGCGCAGCGACCCCGACCGAGAGTGGCAGCAGCACCTCGACTTCGCCTTCGGCGAACTAGGCCTAAAGCCGGTCGAGTTCTGGGAGCTAACACTTTCCGAATTCGACCGGATGTGCCGCGGCTACCACCGCCGGGAAATAGAGGCGTGGCGGCGCACCCGCCTGATTGCCCTGGAAATCAAAAACGGGCTGCGGGCACCAGGCGAGTACGGCCAGACGCCCCACCAGTACCTAGCCTTGCCAGGCGACGCAGTGCCCATCAGCACAGCACCCGCCACCGCCGAAGACCTTGATGACTTGTGGGCTGAATTAGATGCCCGTGATGCTGCTATTCTAGCCTAAGCTTTATGTCTGATATCCTTGCCTCCGTCTCCGTTGTTTTAGGCGCCGAAATCTCCGGGTTTCGGGCCGCGATGGCTGATGCCCGCAAGGAGCTGAAAGGGCTGATTCAGTTTAGTGAGGGCCTAAAGGATATTGGGAGCAGCCTGACCACCTACGTGAGTGCGCCGCTGGCCGTGCTTGGCGCGGCCGCCGTGGCAGCGAGCGCTAAAATGGAAAGCCTGGGCAAGGGCCTGCAAGCTATTTCGCAGGCTGACTTAGGGAAGCAGGGTGTCACAGGCCTCACGGCAGTACAAATCGCGGCGCAACGCACGGGGGAGCGACTGCAAGAGTTGCAGGTGCTTGCCAAGGCGCCGGGCATTGGGTTTGAGCAGGCCGTGCAGGGCGATATTCGCCTGCGCTCGGTGGGCATCAGTGCCGAGCAGTCGGCTAAGTCGCTCAAAGAGTTTGCTAATGCCATCGCCACCACGGGCGGCGGGGCCAGCGAGTTCGACCGCGTAACCACGCAGCTGGCCCAGTTGTCGGCGAAGGGCAAGGTGCTCAGCCAGGACCTGCGCCCCATCATCGAGGCGGCCCCGGCGGTTTCGCAGGCGCTGCTAAAGCTTTACGGCACGATTGACAGCGAAAGCATCAGCGCCTCACTGGCCAAGCAGGGCAAGAGCAGCCAGGATTTTATTGCTATCCTGACCGATGAGCTGGCCAAGTTGCCACGCGTGACCGGCGGGCTGGCCAATGCGTTCGAGAATCTGCGGCAAACTGCCGTGCAGAGCGCCGCTAAGCTAGGCGACGGTATCAGCCGAGCCCTGAACTTGCCCGCCTTGGTTGAAAGTGTGAGCAACGGCATCGAGCGCATTGGCAACGCCTTCGCTGGCTTCTCACCAGGCGTGCAGAAAGCCGTCGTGGTGTTCGGCGCCCTGGTTGCCGCTACTGGCCCAGTACTGGTAGCTGTGGGCACGCTCGGCGCGGCGCTGCCTGCCATCACGGCGGGTTTTGCCACCCTTGGTGTTGGCTCACTAGCTGCCCTTGCCCCCATTCTGCCGGTGGCCGCAGCCGTGGCCGCCGCGGCGCTGCTCATCTACGAGAACTGGGACAGCATCACGCAGTATTTTAGCTCGGGCGAGGGCTCGCAATTATTTAGTGGGCTGGCCACGGCCGCGCAATCAGCCGCCTCAGCCATCGGGGAGGCCTTCAGTACACTAAGCGCCAATGTCGGCGGCAACTTCGGCGAGATGGTTTCAGCGGCCACCATCTTCCGCACGCTCTTTCGGGAGCTAGCCGTGGGCGTCACTAGCGCGCTGAATGTGCTGGCCGGAGCCATTTCGACGATTAACGGCTTGCTGACCGGCGACTTTACCCAGGCCGCTGATGGGGCAAAGCAAGCCTTTTTTGGACTGGTCGACCCCATTGCCAACCTACTCGGCTTCACGGTCAAGCAAACCGCAGCCACTCAGGGCCTGATTGAGAAGTTCGATGCGCTGGCCGTCGTGACGCCTGGCCTGGCCAATCTACTCAACAACCTGAGCAGTGCTACGCCCTTCGCGGTGGTAGATATCGCCAGCACGAGCCGCCAGGTCGGCTTACTGGAAGAGCTAAAGGCCAAGCTAAAAGACGTACAAGACCAGCGCGACAAGGAAACCACCGTTGGCGCTATCAAGGTAGATAACGCTGAGATTATCAGCCTGCAAAAGCAGATTGCCGCACTGGAAGGCACAGGGAAAAAGGCGCAAAGCGCGTTGCAAAAACTGCAGCAAGAGCTTGCAAACAACGACAACCTGAGCCGAGCTCTGGGTGCAAGCTACGACTACGTAGGCGAGCGCACTAAAATTTTGCAGTCTGGCTTAAAGTCGCTGGTCTCGGCTGGTTTTTCACCCCTGGGCAGCACCGTACAAGGCATCAAGCAGCAGTTCGACAGCTTGGCCGTAGCCGTTGACCAGTTGGGTCCACGCGTGGCGAAAGGATTGGAAAAGATTAATGAGGTTCCAGAGTTTAAGCTCCAATTGCCGGACTTAGACCTAGCTGCGTCACATGACCCAGTGCTGCCAGATTACAAGGCTATTTTCAGCTCTGCCGCGCAAAATGTGCTCACTGGTACTGGCTTATTTCAAAATGCTGCGGCTACGTTTACGCAGGCACAAGCCGACTTCAATACCAATACGGAAAAGCTTATTGACGATTTTCCTGCCCAGGCTTTCGATAACTTAGGTGCTGGCCTTGGCGAAGCGCTAGGAAATGGCAGTGATGTTTTGGCCTCTGTAGGACAAGCGCTTCTAAAAACACTGGCAGGTTTCTTAGCTGAATATGGTCATTTTGTAATCCTCAAGGGCGCGGCGGACATAGCACTAGGCAACGTGGGACAAGGCATTGCAGAATTGGTTGCTGGCGGAGCTTTAACTGCCCTGGGGGGCTTTGCGGTAGCGGCGGGTTCCGGTAGTCGTGCCACCTCTGGTGGGGGTGGCATATCCAGTTCAGCCGCCAGTACGCCACGTAGCTATACGCCAACCGCAGCCCCAGACGCAGCAAAGGCCGAAAGCGCTACCTACATTCACAAAATAGAAGTCACTGCTAGCGGCCGTAATCTTGCGGGCGTGCTGGAGTTTGAAACTGACCGATTTGGGCGCGTAATGGGTAAGGGATAATTACTTGAAAGTCATAGTGGCAGCAGGATAAATGGACTGGGCCACTTGCTGCATTTCATTCCACATTTGTTGAATGGGCGTCTTGCCACCCCCCAAAGACTTTACTTCTACCTCGTTTTTGTCGGTTTTTGCCATGATAGTGATGGCGCTATTCCAGGTGAACTGGCCTCGAAAGCTGATGTCGCTGCCACTCGTAGCAGGAACAACGGATGCCCGCAGTGTGAGGTGGAAGGCATCCCTGATAGTTTTGGCAGGCGTCTGCACAAACAAGGCTTCTTTGTCGTTTTTGTCTATACCATAGCCGGCCGCAAGCAGCGCCTTTACAGTATTGGTATAGGCGACCTTGGCACTATCTGGACTATGTACAACGATAGTAGTTGCTCCCTTGGGCGCAACTGGCTGTGTTTGCGCGAAAGCGGGCATAGCACCCAGCAAGAAGGCGGCGGCAAGTAACGGGTATTTCATTAGCACCCGCACCCTTGTCCTGTAGTCCAGTGGCAGCCATTGCTTGAGCAATCGGCCTTGTTGTATTTGCTACAACCACACTTGGAGCCATTAGAGCCAAGGGTATTTGGTGAAGGGTCGTTGCTTCCGCCACAGGCAGAAAGAGCAGTAATTAGGCAGTAAAGTAATATTTTACGCATGGCTGGGCAGGAAGTGAAAAGTAGATGAGCAAATGTACACTACTTGAGCCTTTAGCGCTTCCCCCGCTTTCCCCCGCCTCGCGTTGGCGCCGGCCTATCCCTGGTCGGAGCTTTGAGCTATGCAAATCGGGCTCTTTGCGCTCACCTATCCGGACGTTAATCTCACGCGCATCGTCAGCTACGACGACAGCCCGCGGGCGATTGTCGTACGCGAGGAAGCCATCGACCCCGACCAGCCCACGGGCAAAATCGGCGGCAAGCAGCCCGACCTCTGGCCCTACGCGGACGGCGAGCTACTCAAAACGCTTTACGAGCCGGCCGAAACCGTCAAGGTGTACGCTACCCGCAGCTACCCCTTTGCCCGCTTTGACGTCGTAGCCGCCCCGCCGGCCAGCACCTGCGACCTGGACGTAGGCTACGACCCAACCACCGACCACCCGGGTTTTACGCTGCGCGTGACTACCAGCCACGGGCCCTGGGCGAGCAGCTTGTCGGCTGATGCCACGAGCTTCGTGGAAGGCAAGGCCACTTATACTACCGAGTCCGGCGCCGCCGTGAGCGTGTACGTGCGCGACGCGGCCGGCTGCCAGCTCGTCAAGCAGGTGTACGTGACGGACCCCGCCGTACCCGATGGGCCGACCTACGCGCCGGCCGGGGCCGTGCTGCTCAAGCGCTTCACCTTGCCTGGCTTCAGCGGGCCCGAGTACTTCCGGGTGCAGGAATACTACTACGACCCGGCCGCGCGCACGGCTGCGCGCTACTTTCCGGCCGAATCGCTCGACGGCACCCGCTACAGCCGGCCCACCGAAGAGATTGTGGACCGCTGGTGCGTGGACCCCGGCGCGCCGCCTTACCGCGAAATCCAGGTGCACCACGACGGCCTGGGCGGCATCACCCTCGTGCCGGTCGACGTTGTTGCCTGCCAGACGACCTGCACGCTTACGCTCACGCTTACGCCCTCGGCCGTCGTGGAAGGGCGCGGGGAACTAGTAGCGGTAGCCAGCGGCGCGCAAAGCCCCGTGCTTTTCAGCCTGGATAATTTCGATACGCCCGGCCTGAGCGGGCCCAGTGACGCGCCGCTACGCTACGTGTTTGAGCACCTGCGCCCCGGCCGCTACGCCGTGTACGCCAAGGAAACCCGCACCGGCGGCTGCGCGGCGCAAGCCACGGCTACGCTGCGCGCCACCTACGGCCCGCGCTACGTGCACAGCTTTTTGGACAGTGACAACGTGCGCTTCCGCCTGCGCATTATGCAGCGCGAATACCTGGGCGAACCCGAGATAGTGAAAGCCCAGGCTGGCGCCGTCAGCCTGGATTGGCCCGGCGGCGTGACCGACCACGTATTTACCAGCTTACTACGGGGCAGCGAGTGCCAGCTAGGCCTTTACCTCTGGTATCGCGAGCAGTTACTGCCGCTTTTCAGTGGTGATGAGCGTTTACACCGGGTAGAACTAGAGCGCGTACTTGACGGGGTCTTCGTCTGGAAAGGCTACCTGCTGCCTGAGCAGTACGACGTGGCCTTCCTTACGCCGCCGGCCACCTTCAACCTGGCGGCTACCGATGGACTGGGCACGCTTTCCGATGTGCCATTCGTGGGCACCGCTGACCAGGCCTTGCGGGGCGACTGGAGCCTGAAAGAGTTGCTGCTTTTCGTACTGGGCAAGCTCGACTTGGACTTGCCGCTCAATATCCTTTTCAACTTCTACCCGAGCACCGCCATGCTGGGTAGCCCGGCCATCGAGCAAATAAAAGTCGATGTCGGCCAGTACCAAGATGACAAGGGCAAGGCCTGGGACTGCGGCAAAGTGCTGCTGGCCGTGCTCACCACCTTTCAAGCCCGGCTCTACCAGCAGCAGGGCGCCTGGTGGCTGGAACGCCTTGCGGAGTTGCGCACCGACACCATTACCTACCTCAGCTACGACCCACTGGGACAGCCCCTGGCCGATGTGACCCGCTCGCTGCTGGCCCGCGTGGGCGAAGCGTCGCTCCGGTGGGTGAAAAGCAGCCAGCGCCAAAGCTTGCGGCCGGCGGTCGCTACCGTAACCGTGCCGAGCGAGCCTGGCGATAAGGTGAACCTGCTGCGGCGCGCCCTGCCTAAAAATACCGATTTGCCAGCCCTGCTGCCCGCTAGCTGGACAGCCTCGCCGGGCGCGGCTGTCAGTCAGCTACTCTACGAAGGCAAGGATAAAACCCCGCTGCTGCGGCTGGTAGGCACCACGGACAACACCAGCACGCCTGAGTTGGCTGGCTGGGTGCAGACCTCGCTGGCCAGCCCCGTGCCCCTGCGCGATTTAGGGGCCAGCACCAACTACGACGGCACGTTTACGCTCAGCTTCACGGCCAAGCCCTACGGCTTTACGCCCAACGATGCCGTGACGGGGCAATCCACGCTATATGTGGCCGTGCGCTTCGGTAATCGCTGGCTGGCGCCCTACCTGGCCGCTCCCGGCGACTCGGAGGATATCGACGACGTGCTGAAGCTGTCTTACACTCGCTTCAATGACAGTCAGGAAGCCAAGGTCAGTTTCCGCGGCTACGGCACCAGCC
>CALMOO010000305.1:0-1165 GCA_937871705.1 uncultured Hymenobacter sp. | reverse complement strand
TCTACCAGCCGGTCGGCGGCGCCTCAGTGTGCACGGTCGACATTTCGGACATCGAGCTGAACTGGGAAAACGTGGCGGCCGAAACGGCGGACACCTACACCAGCACCTATACCAGCGACACCGGCCTGCTCGTCAGCCGCGTGGATGAGGGCACTACCCTGTTTCACGCCGATACGCCCTGGGTGCGCCGCGCGGGCACGTTGCTCGACGGCAACAGCTTGCCGACGCAGGGCTGGCGCGAAGCCGCCACCCCCGGCCAGGTGCGGGAAGTAGGCGACTACCTGGTGCGCGACCGTAACCTATTGCAGCGCGGGCCAGCGCAGGTGCTCAGCGGCCCGCTACGTGGTGGCCTGGCTGGTCCTGGCGTGCTGCTGACTGACCCCGCCGAAGTGCGGCCTGCGGTCTACCTGCTCACCAGCGCTGCCTACTCAGTGAACGGGGCCGAGTGGCAAGTAACGGCTGCGCAGGTGCGCACGCTCTCGGTGCCAGACGAGGCCCTGCCCGAGGGCATCATTTACCACGAAGACGGCAGCCCAGTGCTGCACGAAGACGGCGCCTATATGCTCTACGAACATGCTTAACCCCCGCAAGCTCAGCCAAGACCCGATTTTTAGCAACCTGCTGGCACGCGACCGGCTGGCTGTGTTGCGTTCGCCCTTGGATGAGCTCGACCCCGACCAGCGCAACGGCACTGCTAGCCTAGCAACAGTTGCTGATGCCTTGTCGAAAAAGAAATATGTCACGGCTACGCTGCTGGAGGCCCAAGGCTTACCCAGCGCCACCCCGCCAACCGTAGGCCCTGGCACACTCTACGCTATTACCGACAATTGGAACGAAACGGGTACGGATGCCACCGTCTACGTGCTGGGCCTGAGCGCTACCGAGTTCGACGTGACGGGCACGGTGCTGGCCAATGGCAGCCTGCAGGCCGTCAGCGTGAACATAGCCGAGGGCACCTACGCGCCGCTGGCGTATGTCGCTGGCACAGGCATTACGATTAGCGAGAGCAATGTCATTGCCCTAGACGACAACGCCCTACCCCTGCACTACCCGCCCGCCGATAACCGGCGCTACAACCCCGCCACGGGCTACGTAGATATTGTGCAGGGCTGGAGCACGTTCGACCCCGTGCAGGTCGTGCCCGGCACCACCTACCGCAGCGCGG
>CALMOO010000304.1:2343-6841 GCA_937871705.1 uncultured Hymenobacter sp. | reverse complement strand
GCTTTGAGCGTGGTATATCATCTGGTCGAGGGTGATGGGGAGGGTAGTTTCGTGGCCCGCCATTACATTAGAGGCCGAATCGCCCACGAGCAGCACGTCTACCCCAGCGCCATCCAGTATCTGAGCCATCGAAAAATCGTAGGCCGTGAGCATGGATATTTTCTCGCCCCGCTGCTTCATAGCCAGCATTTGGTGGGTGGTGACGAGCTTAACTTCTTTGTGCTGCGACATGGGGGTAGGGATTCTGCGAAAGCGATTTTGGGTTAAAGATGGACAAAGCTGGTGACAATTTTGGAATCAGGCGGGCGTTGGGAGAAAAGAGGGGACGGCGCGATGTTGAATTTAACCACTATTCTGGGCAACCGTATGAAGCGTAACTGGTTATTCTACCATTCGCTACTTCACTAATTTGGAAGCATGACTTATCCGAAGATTTTACTGCTGGCTGCTACGCTGCTGCTGGCTCGCTGGGGCCACGCCCAAAGCGGCGCAGAGCTGAGCGGGCACGTCGCTAATGACATCGGTAGTACGGTAAATATCAGTTGGTTGGCGCAGCCATTTGATGTGCGCGAGCAAGTAGTGCGGGCAAAAACCAATGCCAAGGGCAATTTTCAGGTGCACTTGCCTATTAGCAAGCCTACTCTGGTGCAGCTCAGCTACGAAGGCGAGGAAGCACCCATCTTCCTGGAGCCGGGCAATACCCTAGCCCTAAATTTTGATGCTGATAATGTAGCGGCTTCGCGGCAATTCGCGCCCGCCGCGGGCACCACCGATAAGCGGGCCGCCAATGCCAACAACTACCTGCGCGAGTTTGAAACCCGCTACAGCGAGAATGAAGCGTACCAGGTAGTGCCAGAAAATATTAATTTGCTCGAAGGCGCCTTTTTGACTTTTCTCGATTATCGGCGCAGCCACGAGCGCAGCCTGCTTAAGCAAGCCGACCGGCACGCGGGGCTCTCGCCGGCTTTTGAGGCGTACGCGCAGGATGAAATTGCGTACTCCTATGCTAATGACCGCCTCACGTACGTGGACTTGCGCGAGCAAACCGCTGGCGACCAGCAGCGCCTTACCCTGACGCCTACGTACTACAATTTCTTGCGCGACCAAGCCCTAGTGCCTGGTAATGAGAAAGCTACTAGCAGCCCGCACTATGAGGATTTTTTGCTGAACTACGTGCACTACCAGGTGCGCACCCAAGGCCACCAGCCCGCTGACCCCGATTACTACCCCGCCTGCTATAAGCTAGCTGCGCAACTGCTACATGGGCCCATGCGCCCGGTCGTGCTGGGCCGGGTGCTGCTCGAAACCTTTCGCTTTGGGCACGTAGCCCACGCCACGGCCTTGCTGGCCGACTATGCGGCTAGCGCCCAGGCGCCTCCGCAGTGGGTGGCGCAGCTGCGCGCCGAGCAGGCCGCCCACGCAGCCCTGGCTATCGGCAGCAAGGCGCCGGCACTGCCGCTGCTCACGGCCACCGGCGATTCGCTGCGGCTGGCCGATTACCGGGGCAAGCTCGTGTACCTCATGTTCTGGGATACGCGCTACCCCGCCAGCCAGCACGAACTGCCATTTCTGAAAGAAGTAACGCAGGCTTTAAAAGGGCAACCAATCGTGATTGTAACCGTGGCGCTCGATGAGCAGCTCGAAAATTGGCAGCAAATTGTGCAGCACATCAAGCCAACTTCAACTAACGTGCAGGCGTATGTGCCGCCCCTAGACCAAGCTGCCGCGCGCCAAGCCTATGGCATCAGCCGGTTGCCCGCCGCCGTGCTACTGGCCGAAGATGGTACTATTCTGGACCCGCACCCCAAGCGCCTTAGCAGCCGGGCGCTGCAAGACGACCTAAAGGCCGCCATTGGCCGGGCAGCTGCCTACCGCGCCGTACTAGTTACCAAACTCTAAGCGTAGCGCTTAATCCAGCAGTTTTGTGAAGAAAAGAAAGAAGCTGCCATTATCAGCACACTTCTTCGAAAGTATAAACGTTACTACACACTGAGTAGAGAAGACTCGAAAAAAGCGTTAGCACTGTGGTAGGCTTCTATAACTTTTTATTGATTCTTCGCCTACAGCCAACTTCGCTGCCTACTTCTCTTCTTTTCCGCTATGATTAACTATTCCAACGATACGCTGACCATAATAGTGGAGCCCAGCACCGGCATCTTGCGTGCGGCCTGGGCGCGACCGCTGCTCACGGCCGGCCTCATCGATTCGTATCAGTACCTGCTGGATAAAGCCGAAAGCAACGGTTGCTGTCGCTTCTGGCACCTCGACTTGCGGATGCGTATTTGGCCAGCGGCCACTTTTATGCAATGGCTAACCGACACATTTGCGCCCTGGGCCACGCAGCGGCTGGGTGGCCCCGTGTTTGTGGCCTGTTGGGTAGCGGCCAAGCACCGTGCGCACGTCGAGCACGTGTTTACCACCTCTATGCAGAAGCGCATAGTAGAAACAAATTTTTATATGGAATACTTTGATAATGAGCCAGCTGCTCGGTCATGGCTACTTGGGCAACAAGCGCACGAGGGTGAGCCAAAAATCTCAAAAGCAAAAAAGAGCTAGTTGCGCGAGCTTGCTAGCTCCATCAATGCGTTGGCACGCGCAGTATCTCACCCACCCGTAGCGTTGGGGCGTCCTTGCCATTGCGCGCCTGAAGCTCGGCCACTGAGCAGCCATAGCGGCGCGAAATGCTGAAAAAGGTATCGCCCGTAGTTACGGTATAGGCCATCGTCTCGGAAGTAGCTGCCAAAGGCAGCGTTTGGGCCGGCGCGCTCAGCCGCAACGTTTGGCCCACGCGCAGCGCGGCGGAGGGGGGTAGGCCGTTCCAGGCGGCTAGCTCGGCCGGGCGCACACCCACGCGGCGAGCCAGCGCATACAGGGTTTCGTGGGGAGCTACGGTGTAGGTACCCGTCGTTGGCCAGGCACTCGACGCGGGCGGCGCCGTCCAGACGGTGGTAGGGCGGGCCGGCACTGGCCGCACGGCTACTGGCACGGGCGCCACCACTACGGGCCGCGCTGCGGGCGCCGACACGTGGACTGCCACACGCGAGGTAGGCAGGTCGAGTATGGGGGCACCCGGCACCTCGGTAGGCAGCTCATTGATGGCGGCCAGTTCGTCGGCACCAGTATCGGCGGCTTTGGCCGGGGGTGTAGGGGCAGGCGGGGGGGTAGGGAGCCGCTGCGCCACGGCTGGCCGGGCGCCCGGTAATGGCTGATACTCGGCGGCGATATTGCGCGGCCGAATATGACTTAGCCACAGCACCAGACCCGGTTGCAAATCCTCGTCGGCGCCAAGGTGATTGTACACGCGCAGGGCATGCCGCACCACGCCAAAATGCTGCGCCACGGCTGCCAGCGTCTGGCCAGGCCGCACTACGTGGTACTCCTGGGTGGCCGTTTCGCGCTTGCGCTGAAAGAAGTAGGGCGTGCCCGGCACCAATGGCTCATTGTCTTCCAGCTCATTTACTTTAAGAAAAAATCCTTGGCTGGCGCCGCCCCGAGCAGCAAGCGAGGCCGGCGTGTCGCCAGCGCGGGCCAACAAAGCTTTCAAGCCATTGATGCGCAAAAAAGCAGTGGCCGGCGCGGGCGTAGGCTGCGTAGCTGCCGCTGCCGGCACCACGGGACTTACTGCCAGGGGAGCAGCACCTGGCAGCGGCACCAGCAAGGTGTAGGTGCGGCCATTCTGGGGCACTGTTGAGGCCAGCAGCCAGGGGTTGAGGTGAGCCAGGGCGACCGGGTCGGCCGAGAGCGCCGCGGCTTGCTGCGTCAAGCTCTGGCCGGGGGCGGCGGGCACCTCGCGCCACGGCACAAATGGCACGGTGTGCTGCGCGCAGGCTGGCTCAAAAACCACTTTCTGGGCAATAAAATCCAGGATGTACACGCTGCTATTGGCCGTAATGCTCATCTGCGAGGCATCGGCATCGGTGGGCTGCGTGTAGGGGCGCACGCCGCCCAGGCCTAGGTTGTAGCTCAGCAGCGCGTTGGCCCAGTTGTGCAGGGTAGCGTTGTTGCGGCTGAGGTAGCGCGCGGCGGCGCGGGTGCTGGCCGTGAGGTGGCGGCGCTCATCAATGCTGGCGTCTACAGTCAGGCCCAGGCTTAGGGCCGTTTCGCGCTTCAGCTGCCAGTAGCCTACGGCCCCGTGCGCGCTCTCGGCATCGCCCTGCAAGGCGCTTTCCTGCAGCACTAGGTACCGAAAATCAGCCGGTACGCCTTCTTCGGCCAAAACCTGGTCGATAAGCGGAAAAGCCGACTCAGCCAGGGCCACTCGCGCTTCCAACGAGGCCTGGTGCCGGCAAAGGCTGTTCACCTTGGCTTGCACCAGTTGGCGGGCTTCGTCGTCCAGCGTCAGGTGCATCCCCATTGCATCGAGAGCAGGGGGTACGGTGGGTGGAGCGGCGGCCAGCACCGGGCGGCCTGCCAGCCCCAGCAGCAGCGCCGGAAGCAGTCTTTTCATAACGGTAAGTCAGCCAAGGTGTAGCCTTGCAGGAAGTGGCAAGTTAAGGCC
>CALMOO010000304.1:0-2333 GCA_937871705.1 uncultured Hymenobacter sp. | reverse complement strand
GGGTAGGGCTATCTAGCAGCCCTACCCCCTGTAGTACCAAGAAGAACCATGCCAGCCACTTAGCCGGGAGGTGGTGGCCCACCAAATCCGCCTCCTCCGCCACCCCCGCCACCGGGCCGGCCGCCGGGCCCGCCATCGAAGCCGCCGCGACCACGGCGCTCACCGCCAGGGCTGTCGGGCGCCGTGGGTAAGGTCATGTTAGCCGAGCGAATGTTGTAGGTGAACATCAGCATAAGATACCGTTGCAGCACAGTGGTTTGTACGTCTTCGTAGTAGGCTTCTGTTACGTTGCGCTGGATGGCGCGGTTTTGCTTGAGAATGTCGAAGGCATAGAGCTTGATTTCGCCGCGCTGGCCCGGAAAAATCTTCTTGCCTAGCGAGGCATTCCAGAGAAAATAATTCTGATTGTAGCTGCTGCTCAGGCCGCGGTAGAGCTGGTGCGCCGCATCGGTCTGAAACGAAATGCCCGGCCCCACTATCCAACTCAGGCGCAGGCGCGTGACCTGACTAAAATAATTGGTGTTGAGTTGCGTAGTCAAGGTGTTGCGCACAAAATTCTCCGCCGAGTTCGAGGAGAGCGTGAAGTCGAGCCGCTCGCTGATGTTGCTGCTGATGGTGGCGCCCCCCGTCAGGGCCGGCGTGCGGGCGTAGTTGAGGCCCTGGTTCACGATGCCGGGGTTTTGGCTGAGGCTACCCCCCAGGTTCAGGTTAAGGTTGAGCTTGAGGGCGGGCAGCGGACGGCCGTAGTTAGCCAGGGCCCGCACCGTGTACTGCTGCTGCAGGTTGGTCGATTGCGTGAGCTGAGCACCAGCCGGCAGGCGCACAGCTTGCTCGGTGCCGGTGGGCACCACCGTGGTGTCGCGGCTGGCCACCAGCGTGCGGTTTGAGATTGGATTCTGGGTGTACGAGCCCGAGAGCAGCGCAAAGAAATTGCTCGACTTCCCGGCCTTAGTCACCGAGTAGCGCGCCACCAGCGAATGGTTGTATTCCTGGCGCAAGGCGGGGTTGCCGATAGTCAGCTGCAAGGGGTTGGAGTTGTTGACTACAGCCTGCAACTGATTGATGCTCGGCGCATTGGTGCTGGTGCGGTAAAAGACGCGCACATTGTGCTCGCGGTCGGGCCGCCACATCAAGTTGGCCTGGGGCAGCACATTCCAGAAGGTATAATTCACCGGGCCCGGCACCGGAAAAGTTTGGTCGCCGCGCAGCCGCGCCACCTGCGCGCTGGCTCCTACCGAAGCCTGAATCTTGCGCACGTTGTAGCGGTAGCTCAGGCCGCCACCTTGGGTTAAGTAGTAGTTGTTGAAGACGTTGCTCAAGGCCGTGTCGAGGCGCGAGTAGCGCTGCTCGCCGGTATCAAAATCGTAGGTGCGCTTATCTGAATTGTTCGGCGCGTAGTTGAGCGAATAGTTGGCTTGCAGCTGGGCATGCTGGCCCACGGGCTCGGTATAAGCCAGGTTGCCGCCAATGTTGCTGCTATGCTGGGTGAGCAGCGCCTGTTGGTTAAGATTCGACGTGGTGCTACCCCCCACGCTCGTCGTGTTTAGAACTGAGGTGCCGTTGCGGCCATTGTAGGCACCATTGATGCTCAGCGAGAGCGTGCGGCCGGGGCGGCCGGGCAGGCGGCGGCGTAGCAACAGGTCACCGCCGGGGTTCACGGCCCGGTTGTTAGAAAGGTAGCGCGTGTCAATCTGGCTTTGCATCGTGGCTTCGCGGGCCGTAACGCCTTCCAGGGTTCGGTTGGCGTCGTTCTGCTGCCACGACAGCCGCGGCCGAAACAGCACCGACGTCATCGAGTCTATCTTCTGGTCGAGGCGCACATTGGCGCGGTGGTTATAGTTGATGCTGCCCGACTGCGAATTCTCGCTGTAGGTAGTACTGTTTTGGCCGGGCAGCACGTATTGCCGAAACGTACTGCTATTCAAAGCATTGTTTGAGCGATTGAAGAAGTAGCTGCCCGTCAGCTCGGTGTTTTTATTCCACTTATTCGAGTAGTTGATACCCGCCGCGTTAGTCGTGCTAATGCCGCCGTTCTGGTTCACCAAGAAGTCGCCGGGGTTGGCGCCGGCGCCGCTGCCGCCACCTCCGCCGCCCCTACCCCCCCCGCCACCGCCACGCCCGCCTTGGGCCGAGTTGCCGATGACGCCCAGCAGGTCGTCGGTGCCGAAGTTCTGCTCGTTCACGTTGTTGCTCTGCGCCAGCACCGTCGTGCGGCGGTCGCCGTGAAAGTCGTTGACGTTCACACTCGCCTTGTAGCGGTCGGGGCCCGCGCCCAACACGGCTCGCCCAAACTGCCCGTTGCGAAACTGCGGCTTTGTAATAATGTTAAGCGT
>CALMOO010000303.1:1261-4044 GCA_937871705.1 uncultured Hymenobacter sp. | reverse complement strand
GCTACATCGTAAAAAAGCCCCGTCAGCTACTCTGGCGGGGCTTTTTAGTAAAGTACAAGCGGAAGGGCGCCTAATACGAGGTGGGCTGGTTGGCAACGGTGTTGGTAGCGGCCGCCCATTGGCGGGCAGCAGCGGCATCGTCAAAGTACCGGGTGGCCTGCGGAGCGTGCTCGGTAGCGCGCTGCATAATGGTGTCGATGCCCATACGATTAAGGCCATCCTGCGAGTTAACGATGGCCAGGCGCTGCACGCCGAGCTTAGAAAATTCCGGAAACCACACCTCGTTTATCCAATCTTGGTCGGTGGGGCGAATGGTGCGCAGCAAGGTATTATTGGCGATATAGCCCCTAATGCGGTGCAGGCGGGCCAGGCGCAATACTTCCTGCAGCGAGGTGCGTAGCTGCTCAGAATTAACGAAGCTTAGCCACTCGATTTCGAGCGTAGCGCTTAGCGGCTCGTGGTGTAAAGTAAGGTAAGTAGTGCGGTAAATAGTGAGCATGCGTAAAGATGCGGCATCCCGCAACACTGAAACAGTTGTAATAATTGAGCTAGTGCTCAAAGATATCAACAAAGAATCGAGGCTCCTAGCATAAATAGCGCCAAGATGCTCAGCTTATCTTTGATTGGTGAGGCGCTTATTGCCCCATTAACTACTCGACCCTCCTAGCGTATTTGCTTATGCTTACCTCCAAGCTGCCGGATATCGGAGTCAGCATCTTTGCCGAAATGACGGCGCTGGCGCAGCAAACCGGCGCCCTCAATCTGGCGCAGGGCTTTCCGGACTACGACCCGCCGCTCGCCTTACGCGAAGCGCTGGCCCACCACGCGCTGGCCAGCGGCAGCCACCAGTACGCGCCCATGCCGGGGCTGCTGCGCCTGCGCCAGGCCATTGCGGCGCAGGTAGGCCGCCGCCAGCCCGACGCGCCTACCCCCGACGCCGGGGCCGAAGTCACCATCACGGCCGGGGCCACCGAGGCGCTGTACGCGGTGCTGGCCGCCGTGGTGCGGCCCGGCGATGAGGTCATTATCTTGGAGCCGGCCTACGACCTGTACGGCCCGGCCGTGCGGCTTCAAGGCGGCGTGCCGCGCTACGTGCGCCTGCCAGCGCCACATTTTCGGCCCGACTGGGCGGCGGTGCGGGCGGCCTGCACGCCGCGCACGAGGCTCATTATGGTGAATACGCCGCACAACCCTAGCGGCGCCGTGTTTAGCCCCACCGACTGGGATGAGCTGGCTAATCTGGTGGATGGCACCGACATCCTGGTGCTGTCCGACGAAGTATATGAGCACTTGGTGTTTGATGGGGTGCCGCCGCGCAGCGCGCGCCAGCACCCGGCTTTGCGGGCGCGCAGCTTCGTGCTGTCATCGTTTGGCAAAACGTACCACGCTACCGGCTGGAAAGTGGGCTACTGCGTGGCCCCACCGGCGCTTACTGCCGAAGTGCGCCGGGTGCACCAGTTTCTGACTTTTGCGGTGAGCACGCCTACCCAGCACGCGCTGGCCGACGTGCTCGAAGCCGACCCTGCTGACGCCCATGCCCGCGGCCTAGCCGCGTTCTACCAGGCTAAGCGTGACCACTTTCGGCAGCTGCTAGCTGGCACGGGCTGGGAGCTGCTGCCGGTGCCGGGTGGCTATTTTCAGCTGGCAGCCTATCGGTACTATTCCGAGATGGGTGATGTGGCCTTTGCCCGGCAGCTGGCGCAGGAGTGGGGGGTAGCGGTGGTGCCCGTTTCGGCTTTTTATCATGATGGGTACGACCCTGGGCTGGTGCGCTTCTGCTTTGCTAAAGAACTGGACACGTTGGAGATGGCCGCTGCAAAGCTTTGTAAATGAGCACCTAGGCGAGGAACTGATGGCAGAAGATTAACTTGCATTATTGCCTAATAATGTGCTATTTGCAAGCCTTATGCCTATCCTTTTTCCAAGATTACTCTTCGCGATATGTCTGATTTTACCGTGTCGTTGGTGCAAACCAGCTTGCACTGGCATGACCCAGCTGCCAACCGGCTAGCCCTGGCCGAGCAGCTGGCAGCGGCCCTGGCCGGCCCCGGCCTCACCGACCTCATTGTGCTGCCCGAGATGTTTACGACTGGCTTCAGCATGGAAGCCGCAACCCAGGCCGAGCCCAGCGAAGGCCCAACGCTGGCCTGGCTGCGCGAGCAAGCCGCCCGCTACGACGCCGTCGTGACCGGGAGTGTGCTGCTGAAAGAGAACGACTTATACTACAACCGCCTGCTGTGGGTGCGCCCCGACGGCAGCCACAGCGCCTACAATAAGCGCCACTTGTTTCGGCTGGCTGGCGAGCACCGGGTGTACACGGCCGGTACCGAGCGCCTGGTAGAAGAATGGCGCGGCTGGCGCATCAGGCCACTGGTGTGCTACGACCTGCGCTTTCCGGTGTGGAGCCGCAACACCCGGCACCAGCCCTACGACCTGCTGCTGTACGTGGCCAACTGGCCCCAGGCCCGCGCCCAAGCCTGGAAGGTGCTGCTGCAGGCCCGTGCCATCGAGAACGTAGCCTATACGCTGGGCGTCAACCGTATCGGCACCGACGGGCTGGGCCACGAGTACAGCGGCGACTCGGCGCTGCTCGATATGCGCGGCGAGTACCTGACGCAGGCGGGCGCCATGCCCACCGTGCTCACGCGCCGCCTGCACCGCCAGCCCCTCGACGAGTTTCGCCAGCAGCTGCCCGCCCTGCTCGATGCCGACGAGTTTGAGCTGCGCTGAAGTGGTAAAAGAGGGAAGTGTGACTAAAAGCGCAGCGCGACAATGACAATTCC
>CALMOO010000303.1:0-1251 GCA_937871705.1 uncultured Hymenobacter sp. | reverse complement strand
CCACTCACTCTTTCACTACCAGTCGTTGGCTGGCGGTGGTGCCATCGAGGGCAGTGGCTTGCACCACGTACACGCCAGGGGCGAGGCCGCGCACATCGAGGCTGTGGCGGCGCAGGGGGGTAGGGTCTCGGCGCACCACGCGGCCCAGCAGGTCGAGCAGGCGCAGGCTGGTGGGCTGGGCGGTTTCTACCACCGGGGCATCGGTAGCGCCAGTCGGGTTCGGGTACATGCGTAGAGCCAAGGCTTGGGCGGCGGGCGGCGGGCTGGCCGGCACGGTGCGGCTAACGGGTAGGTAGCTGATAAGGCCGCCGGTTTCGGCGCCCAGGTACAGCTCGGGCGCGCCGTCGTGGTTGAGGTCGGTGGCGGCG
The DNA here is from genome assembly GCA_937871705.1 of uncultured Hymenobacter sp. Taxonomy (GTDB): domain Bacteria; phylum Bacteroidota; class Bacteroidia; order Cytophagales; family Hymenobacteraceae; genus Hymenobacter. Next base: position 883 of record CALMOO010000303.1, on the reverse strand, counting down.
GGGGCAAAGCGCAGCGTGGTGTAGAAAGTCGAGCCGAGGTGGGCGGCTTCGTACTGGCCGGTGAGGTTGTTGTAAATCAAATCAGTACGCTCGGTGAGCTGCGTGCCCTGGTTACGAAAATCCGTATACAGGCGCACGATGGCGCTGCCATCCACGGTGAGTAGGTCGGGGCGGCCGTCGCCGTCGAAGTCGGCTACCGTGGCGCTGAGGTTGGTGGGGCGGGGGTTGCTGCCGGTCACGCGCAACGTTCCAAAGTCATTGTTAGCCAGCACAAACAAGCTGTTGGTGGCAGCCCCTACCCCCCCTTGGTTGCGGAAGTAACGGAGGCTAAAGCCCGGCTCACTGATGTCGTTGGTGCCCAGCAATAAATCAACGTAGCCATCGCCGTCCACGTCAAAAAAGCACGGCGTATCGCCCTGCCGGGTGGCAATGGCGCCGGTGCCGCCCGCGCCCTGCGGCCGGAAATAGTCGGCTTGTGCGGGGTCGAAGCTGGCGGGCTGGTTGGCGGCGGCTTTGTTCAGAATAAAATATAAGTGATTGGTCGTGCCATTATACACCGAGTACACGAGGTCGGGCGCGCCGTCGCGGTTCAGGTCGACCAGGGCGGGGCGCAGGGTTTCGAAGCGGGTGGTGGGGGTGCGAGCGGCCGTGGCGGCCAGGCCAAGGTAGTCGTCGGTAACGAGCCGAAACACCGGGCGGCGGGCCGTGCCCACGTTGCGGTAGTAGTAGAGGCTGGCCCGGTAGTAGCCATTCACGAGGTCGCCCTGGGTGCCCACCAGCATGTCGGTGAGCCCGTCGCCGTCGAGGTCGCCGAAGGCCGGGGCGGCGCCCTCGCTCATGTCGGCCATGTCATTTTGCAAAAAGCCATCGGATGCCTGCGCGT
>CALMOO010000302.1 GCA_937871705.1 uncultured Hymenobacter sp. | reverse complement strand
CCCGCGCCTTGGGCCTGACGCTGTGAAGCCGGGGCAGCCGCAGGGGCTGGTGGGGTAGCAGAACTACTTACGACTTTATCTTATTCCTAATGAACCCGCTAGACCTTCAAAACCGTTTCCAGCCTGGGCCGTCTGGTGGTCAGCGCCCCAAGCCCACCCCCATCTACAACCCCATCGAGCACCTACCCCCGCCCGTTGACTTACTGCCAAGCCTAGCCATCAACCACAAGGGCCGCGTGTATCTTAGTCAGGCACTCGTAGAGCGCTTGGCTATTCGCAATGCGCAGCCCGCCGATGTGCTGCTCCCTAGCAATGGTAGCCCCTTCTGGCACCTTGACCTACGCCCGGTGGCTAAGCGTTGCATCAAGTGGTACGCCGACACTAGGCCCCGCATTGAGTACCTGCAACTACCTAGCGGCCTCATCCTGCCCGAGCACCCGCTTACGCTTCAGCTACTACCTGGTGAGCCGGCCTATACTGGCTTTTATCCGCTGCTACCCTATGTGTCCTAGTCTACCTAAGCCTATCCGTCGTCCCTGGCAGCCAGTGCCAGCTAAGCGGGAGTATGTCCAGCACGCGGCCCGCTCGGCTGACTATAGCACGGCTAGGTGGCAACGCGCCCGCCTGGCTCAGCTAGCGCGTTGCCCGTGCTGCGTGGCGTGCACCAAGCAAGGCCTTACGGTAGCCGCTACGGTAGTCGACCATATTGCCCCCGTGCGCCTTGGTGGCGGCATGTGGGACACAAGTAACTATCAGTCGCTGTGTCAGCATCACCACCAGGCAAAGAGTGCAGCAGAGCGGCTACTGTAGCTTCAGGGGTAGGGGGTGTGTATCCTTGGCCGCCTAGCGCCTCTAGACCGTAGTCGCCGTGAAATTTTCATACGTGCATAATTCAACCCAAAGGGGATAATGGCAGGTCGACCACGCAAACCAGACGAACTAAAAGAGCTTGCTGGCACGCTCCAGCGCTCGCGTCGCCTAGAGCCGAGCGTGCAACTGGAGCGGCTGAGTAGCTTTGAGATGCCGCCGACCGATTTACCCGAAGTGGGCCAGCAGGAATGGGTGCGCGTCATGCAGCAGCTTCAGCCGCTGGGGGTACTGACGGCAGTAGACCTTTCCTTGCTCAAAAGCTACTGTCAGCATGTGGCCACGATGGAATTAGCCGCAACGGAACTCAATCGGCCTGGCGGTTACTTAACTTTAATGACTAACAAGGGCGGCGGTTCCTACCCTATTAAAAGTCCGTGGGTAGGTATCTACAACGAAGCCAGCGACCGGGCCGGCAAGTTGGGCCAGCAGTTCGGCTTTACGCCCAGCAGCCGCACCCGAATAGTAGCGCCTGGTAAACCTGAGAAAGAAAAAGACCCCTGGGCCGACTTATGAGCCAACCCCGCGATTACTGCGCTATTGCCCGCCGCTATGCCACCAATATGGTAGCTGCCCATGCGGCGGAGGAGGCCATCAAGGTGGTACTGCGCCCTATCCTGGCTAGTATTCGCAAGCTGCGGGAAGCCGAAACCCCCGACGATGCCCAGCTGGCGGCCCTCGAAAAGCAGGCTGAGGCCCAGCGCCAACGCATCTACGCCTTGCCGGTGCGGTGCGGCAAATGGGTGGCGCTGGCCTGCGAGCGGCAACTGAACGACTTGCAACGCGTGCGCTTCAAGTACCGCTTTGACGAAGTGCGCGCGGCCCGCGTGTGCAAGTTCATTGAGCTACTACCCCATACCAAAGGTGAGTGGGCGGGGCGGCTCATCGAGCTGGAACCCTGGCAAATCTTCCTGCTAACTACCATCTTCGGCTGGGTAGATGAGGACGGTTATCGGCGCTACAAAGTCACCTATGAGGAAATACCCCGCAAAAACGCCAAGTCTACCCTCAGCTCGGGCGTAGGCCTCTACATGCTCACGGCCGATGGAGAGGGCGGGGCCGAGGTATACAGCGCGGCCACCACGAAGGACCAAGCTAAGATTGTGTGGCAGGACGCGCACAGTATGGCCACCAAGTCGAAAGGCTTGCAGAGTCGCTTCGGGGTGCGCACAGCGGCTCACAGTATTTACACCGACGAGGGTAGCAAGTTCCTGGCGCTGGCGCGCGACCAGGGCGGTAACTTGGACGGCTTGAACGTACACTGTGGCATCATCGACGAGCTGCACGCCCACAAAACCCGTGAGATAGTAGACGTAATCGAAACGGCCACCGGCGCCCGGCGGCAACCCCTGCTCTGGCAAATCACGACAGCGGGCTTTAACCTGGCTGGCATTTGTTACGAAGTGCGCACCTACACTACCAAAGTGCTCGAAGGCCAGATTGCAGACCACCAGCACTTCGGCATTATCTATACCATTGACGCCGACGACGATTGGGCCC
>CALMOO010000301.1:2853-7947 GCA_937871705.1 uncultured Hymenobacter sp. | reverse complement strand
CAGCAGGCGCATCCAGTACGGCGCATACACGGTGGCATACACGGCACGCAGTAGCGTGAGGCTTTGGGCCAGCACGGCGTCGGCGAGCCAATGGCGCACGTAGGGCAGGCTGTAGAGGGGTAGGGAGCCAGCCGCCTGCCGGCCCGCGGCAAAGCGCTTTATCAGGATAAGCAGCCCGGCCAGCAGCAGCACATACAGCCCCGATAGTGGCAGCAGCAGCGGTACCGCCCGCTCAAAGCCCCACCGCTCCACACCTTCGTAAAAAATGCCTAACACCGGCACCGAAGCCACTGTAGGCACCAGCACCATGAGCGCGATGGCCAGTAATTGAACCAGTCTATAGCCCATGCTGGGCGGGGGGGTAGGGGTGGCTGGCACCGCCTCCAGCGCCCGCACCAATTGCGCAGGCGAGCCCAGCCACGCCTCGCGGGCCGGAATGCGCTGGCCGGCCGGCAGCACCGAAAGGTCCTCCAACTCAGCTTCGTCGCCTAGCTCAGTGTCGTTTTCCAGGATGGCGCGCAAACCGACGAAAGCATCGCGGCCCACTGCGATGGGCCCCAGGATAAGCCGGTCTTTCTCGATGCGGTAGCCCAGCAGGGCTGCTTCGCGCGAGATGCTGGCGCCGTTATGCAGCGTGAGTAGGTCGAAAGTCATCAGGCGGTTCGAGCCCAGGTAGACATTGCGGCCAATTTTGGCGCCCAGCAGGCGGTAGAACACGGCCAGGAACGGCGTGGCTGCCAGCAGGGGGGTAGGGGCCGCCTCCACCAGCTTTTTCACCACCCAAAAGCGGAAATAATAAAAGCCCCACAGCGGGTACTCGCCCGCCCGAAACCGCCCGATAACCAGCCACTTCACTACCACTACCAGCAGGCAGGCGACTGGCACGTAGCCCAGCGTAGCAGCCACAAGTAGGCTCGCCAGCGCCGGCCACGACCAACCACCCAGCACCATGCGCCAGTGCAGCGAAAAGTTGAGCAGCAGCACCGGCACACTGTAAAACAAGCCGATGGAAACCACTTGCAGCGCCGCCGTAGCCAGGCGCGTGGCCGTGGAGGCGCGCCGCAGAGGCTGCTGGGCGGGCTCGGCCGCCGCGGGGGCGGCCTGACTGCGGCGCACCTCGGCATCGACGGCGGCGGCCAGGGCCTCAATGGTGCGGCGCGTGTACATTTCCTTCACCGACAAGCCTTGAAAGTCAGGCTGCTGGCGCAATTCGGAGATGATAAGCGAAGCCAGCAGCGAATTACCCCCAATGTCAAAAAAGTCGTCGGTAATCGAAAGGTCGGTGGTGTCGAAGCGCTTTTGCCAAACGGTGTAAATCGTGGCTTCGGTGGCGGTGTGGGGTAGCGTCAGCTCGCGCGAGGTGTGCGTAGCGCCGCTCACGGGGTAGGGCAGGGCCTTGCGGTCGACCTTGCCGCTGGTGAGCAGCGGAAACGCCGCCAGCGGTACCAGCGCGGCGGGCAGCATGTAGGGTGCCAGGCGCTCGCGCAGGTAAGTGCGCACGGCCTTCTCGTCGAGCAGCTGGTTGGGGTCGAGAATGAGGTAGGCAATGAGCTTTTTTACGCCGTCGGCACCTTCCTTAAGGGCCACGGCGGCGTTGCGAATGCCCGGCCATTGCAAGAGCAGCGACTCGATTTCGGCCAGCTCGACCCGGAAGCCCCGAATTTTAACCTGCGTATCAATTCGCCCCAAAAAGTCAATATTGCCATCGGCCTCGAAGCGCGCTAAATCGCCGGTACGATACAAGCGCCCGCTGAAACCATTAGCTAACTCTGTGACGGTATTAAACTTGCTGGCGCTCAGCTCGGGCCGGTTGAGGTAGCCGGCCGCCAGTGCGGGCCCGCCGATGCACAGCTCGCCAGCTGCGCCCAGCGGCAGCAGCTGGCCCAACTGGTCGAGTATCAGCACCTCGTAGCCCGCCAGCGGCCGGCCGATGGTGAGCTTGTGGCTAGGCACGAAGTCGGCCGCCGTGGCTACTACCGTAGCCTCAGTGGGGCCGTAGGTATTCACGACGCGGCACTGGCGGCTGGCCCACTTGGCCAGCAACTCGGGCGGGCACACCTCGCCGCCCAGAATGAGCAGCCGCAGGGTCGGAATGGTAGCCGGCAGCAGCGAAAGCAGCGTGGGTACGGTCGAGAAAACGGTAATCTGGTTTTCAACCAAAAAGCCTGGCAGCGCGTCGGGCGCTTTCATGGTTTCTTCGGGCACCGGCACCAGCGTCGCGCCCGACGCCCAAGCCAGCCACAGCTCTTCCAGCGAAGCATCAAACGCCACCGAAAAGCCCTGCACCACCCGGTCTTGGGGCGTGGGTTGAAACAGCAGCTGCTCGGCCCGCACCAGGTGGCAAATGCTGTGGTGGGGCAGCAGCACACCCTTAGGCAGGCCCGTAGTGCCCGAAGTATAAATGACGTAGGCAATAGACTCGGGCCCAATGGCTACCGGCGCCAAAGGAGGGGGTAGGGCGGGCGCCGGCAGCGCTAGGTTGATAACCAGGCCCGGCCAAGCGGCCAAGCCCTCGGGCAAGTCGCTGGTAACCAGCAGAGCCCGCGCGCCACAGTCGCCCAGAATAAACGTGACGCGGTCGGCCGGAAACGACAAGTCGAGCGGCACGTAGGCCGCGCCCGCCTTGAGCACGGCCAGCATCCCCACGTACAACTCGACCGATTTGGCCATGAACAAGCCCACGAAATCGCCGGCCTGCACGCCCTGGTGCTGTAAGCGAGCGGCCAGCTGGTCGGCCTGCGCATTGAGCTCGTGGTAGGTGCAGGCGTGGCCCAGCCAGCTCAGCGCCACCTGGTTGGGGTAGGTGTGGGCAGTTTCCTCAAATAGCTGGTGCAGCTGCTGCGGACCGCCTTCGGCTACGTGCTGCGGCACCGTCCTGAACTGCCGCAGCTGGGCCACTTCTTCCTCGGCTAGAAAGAACACGTAGCCCACCGGCGCCGTCGGGTTTTGGCTGAGCTGCGTAAACACGGCCTGCACGTGCTGGGGCAAAAAGGCGGTTTCGCGGGGGGTAGGGCCCGTGCTGGGGCAGCTAAAGCTGAGCGTGGGCGCCTCGTTGGGGCTGGCGCCGAAGGCCACCGTCAGGCACCACGTCTGGTCGGGCGTTTGGGCCTCGGGCGCCGGAAACGACAGGCGGCAGCGCACAATGGCCGCGCCCAGCTCATCGGCCACGCCGGCCAGCACCATCGGCAAGCGGGTGGCGGCCTCCTGGGCCACGTCGGCCAGCGTGAGGTCATCGGCGAGCTGCACCGACACCGTAGCGGGCGGAAAAGCCGTGTCGGCCGTTTCGACGTGCAGCGTGGCTTGCAGCTGGGCGGGCGCCCGCTCGGCCGGCTGCCGGTAATACACCACCGCAAAAGCTGCTAAATAGCTAGCCAGCAGCGCTTCCTTTTGTTGGAAAGCCGCCGCCAGGTCAGCCTGCTTGGAGGGGGTAGGGTCGGGGTCAGCACTCGTGGGCAGGGCCACGGGCAGGTCGATGGTCGGAGTCATGAGAAAACAAAAAACGCGGCTGGCTGGCCAGCTGGCAAAAGGAGCTACCAAAGCAGCAGACAAGCCTCAAATAGAGCAGCCCACTATGAACGGCAAATGAGGATTTAAGGCGCAAAATCCAATAGCCTGGGCGCTGCCCGCAGTTGTGGCAAGTAAGCAAAGCCTACGCCAAACTGCCCCGTCAGGATGCAAAAAGCCGGCTGGCGCTTCGCATAAGAAGCACCAGCCGGCCAAAGGTTTAATTCGACTGCTTATTCTACGCTCAACTGGCGTGTCAGGGGCTGGCCATCCACCGTGAGGCGGCAGGTATAAAGGCCGGCAGCCAGCTTGGTCGAGTTCAACTCGGCCTCAAACGTGCCCGCAGCGTGCGGCTGGTTCTCAAGCACTGAGGCCACCTTGCGGCCCAGGCCATCAAATACAGCCAGGCTAACTACCGCCGCCTTTTGTAGGCTCACGGGCAGGCGCACTGTGCCGCTGGCCGGGTTGGGGTAGGGGGTAGCGAAGGTGGCCACGCTGTTCTGGCTGGTGCGCGTAGCCGTAGCAGTAGAAATGGCCGGACCCGTCAGGTCATCGAAGTAGTAGGTGCTGGCGCTAGCCGTGCCCGGCGCAATGAGCAGGGCAATCTGGTCAACATCAGTGGCCGCCACCGTGGGGTCGAAGGTGTTGACCGCGCCCGCCGTGTACGTAAAAGTCAGGGTTTCCCAGGCGTTAGCGCCGGCCGTCGTAGTGGCGTTGAAGGTACCACCGTAGTTGCCGTTGGGGTAGTTGTTGGCCGTCTTGGCTTTGTTCTGCAACACGATTTGCACCGCCGTATTGGCGGCTGGGCTGCGGAACTTCAGCGTCATCTTCTGCGTGCCGCTGGCATAGCCCGATACATCCTCAAATTTGCCGCTCTTAGGCTGAATGACAATGGTGGCATACTGCTGCGAGCCATCGCGAGCAAAGCTGGCGCAGGTGGCGCTGCTGTTGGCAGCGCTGCTGCCAGGGTTGGCAGCCGTCTGGCTGCGCGTGCCCTGGGTAGTTGGGTAGGCCAGGAGGCGCGTACTCTCAAAATCGTCGAGCAAGATGGGCGCCGAAGTAGTAGGCGGCGTAGTAACGGGCACCGCGATAAGCTCGGGGCCCATTATGTCATCGAGGTAGGCAACGGTCGAAACCAGGGTGTTAGGCGCTACCAGTAGGGTCATCTGGTCTACGTCGGTTGAGGTAGTAGTGGGGTCGAAACCGCCTGCCGCGCCCGCCGTGAACGTAAAGGTGAGCGTTTCCCAGTCGTTGGTTTTGGTCGTAGTCGCGTTAAAATCGCCACCGAACTTACCCTGCGGATATTGGTTCAGGTCTGACTTGGCTTTGTTCTGGAGCACAGCCTGCACGACCATCCCCGCCATAGGGCTCCGAAATTTAATTGAAATGTGCTTGGTGCCGGCGGCGTAGGCGGCCACATCGGCCATCTTCGCGTTTGTCGGCTTTATCACCAGCACGTCGTACTGCGTGGTGCTGCGGGTGTAGGCGCCGCAGGTCGCGCTGGTGTTTCCAGGGCTGCTGCCGGGGTTAGCAGTAGCCTGGTTGAGGGTGCCCTGGCCGCTAATGACAGGGTAGGTAACTAGGCGGGTC
>CALMOO010000301.1:0-2843 GCA_937871705.1 uncultured Hymenobacter sp. | reverse complement strand
TGGGCCGAGGCCCGGCTGCCGAGCAGCGCCAGCCCACTGACCAGCAAATATTTAGTAAAAATTTTCATGAAGAAGAATTAAAGGGTGAGAAAGAAAAACGGTCCTGGCCAGGAGTAACCCAACTAGGACCGTGACACGGCAAAGCTTATTTATATTGGTAATACCGCACGTAGTCGACCTGCATCGTCTGGGGGAAGGTGGTGCTGGCATCAGGGTTACCATCAAAATCGCCACCGATAGCCAGGTTCAAAATCACGTAAAACGGGTTGTTGAAGGGGTAGGGCGAGGCGTCGCTCGACTTGAACGTGTAGTACAAAGCGCCATCCACGTAAAACTGCATCTGGTTCAGGCTGCGCACCGCACTAAAGATATGGAAGTCAGAGCTAAAATCACCGTTCGCGCTGGCCGGCAGCACGTACTGCGTGCCCTTGTACTGGTGGTCGGCAGTGGTATTGCCGTAGTGCATCGTGGTGTTGTTGACGGTGGGTGAGCTACCGCGCAGCTCCATAATGTCAATTTCACCGCAGGCTGGCCAGGGCGCAGTGCTGTCATTCGAGCCCAGCATCCAGATGGCCGGCCACACGCCCTTGCCCTTGGGCAGCTTGGCGCGCACATCAACGCGGCCAAAGTTGAAGTCTTTCTTACCGTTTGTGTTGATGCGGGCCGAGGTGAAGGTGCGCCCGTTGTAGTTCTCTTTAATGGCCGTGATGTTGAGGTTGCCGCCCGTCACGTTCACGTTGTTGCGCGAGTTGGTGGTGGCTTCCAGTTCGTTGTTGTACCACACGTCTTTCACCTCGGGCGTCCACTTGGTTGCGTCGAGGCTGGTATCATTAAACTCTTCGCTCCACACCAGCTCGGTGTACTGGGCAAAGTCACGCGATTCGGAATTTACGGCCGTGGCTGTTGGGGTGGTCGTAGTGGGGGTAGGGGTGATGACCGGCCCGGGTGGGTCCTGGGTGCAGCCGCCGGCCGACAAGGCTAGCGCGAGGCCAGCCGATAGATTGCGCAGCAGGCTGGGGTTAAATGAATAAGCCATGATAATAAGGAAGTTGAGTGGGAAGTAGAAGCGTTATTTGACCCGCATCTGGAACGTAAATACCGTAGGGTCAGATGAACTGCCGGCCCGCAGTGTCATGTGCTGATTATCAATAGACAAGATGCGATATACCCGGCTGGTCGGCGCATCAGTTACGCCGATGAAGCTGCCGGTTTTGGCCAGCATAAACTGGGCAATGCCCGCGCCCGTAGCTGGCCCATAGGTAAAAGTGGTATTGTTGTCGGTGCGGCCATCCTGGCAGGCATATACTCCCGCCGTAAAGGTTTGGCCTTTCGAGTCGTAAGTAAAATTGTTGGCACTCGTAAACGTGTATTCATCGTCGGCCTGGCAGGCCGGCACACTGCCCGCCGACCCACTTACGTTGTAAGTGCCGGGGGCGGCTTCTGTACCCACGATAATAGTGTTAGCCACCGTGTTATCGAGCACCCAAGTGCGCGACGAGCCGCCCGTGAGGTACTGCTTGGCCTTGTCGAGGGCCGATAGCTGCGGGATGTAGGTAGTCACCGTCTTGGTGCCGTCGGGGTTGGTGCCTTGCAGGCGCAGCTTGGTAGCCGTAGCCTCTAGGATGTCGTAGGTCTTGTTCACCACTGAGTCGGGCAGGCCGATGAACGACTTGTTACGCTGCAGAATAATTTGCCCCAGCGAGCCATTTGGCTTGTACACAAAGTCGGAGTTGCCCGAGAGCGCCGCGCCGCACGTGCCGCCGCTGTAGGTGCCGGCTCCGGCATCGTAGCTGTACGTCAGAGAGCTGGTAAACGAGAACACGTCGTCGAGTTGGCAGGCTGGCAGGGGGGTAGCAGAGGTCGAAAGCACTGCCCCGCTGGCTGACAGCTTCACAATGGCGTCCGCCTGGTCTGAGAGCGTCCACGAGGTAGCACCCGAGCCAGCGCAGGCCGTGAGCACCCCAAAGCCTGTGTTGTCGCAGATGCTCGGCACCGTCACCGCCTTTTGGGGCGAGATGCCGGTGCCGCCGCGGCCGGCGGCCGTAAGCTTCACTTGGTAGGTACCGGGTAGCTTGTACAAGTGCGTCACATTCTGGCCAGAAGCCAGCGGCGAGCCATCGCCAAAGTCCCACTGATACAGGAAAGCATCAGTAGTCGTGTTGGTGAACGTGGCCAATACCGGGTACTGGCTGGTATTGAGAGCCACCGTAAAGTCGGCCGTTGGCACCGGCCCTTCAAGGGTATTAACCTCGTCTTTGCGGCAGGCTGCCAGCGCCGCCACGCTAGCGAGTACCAGCGCTGCTTTGCGAAAATGTATGAACATATAGAATCGGGTGGGAAAGATTTTTTAGCTGTAGGCTATTAGCTGCTAACCAGTAACTTTTTGGTTGCTGAGCTAGCAGCCAATAGCCTACAGCTAAAAGCTGAAGAAATTAGTAGCCCTGGTTTTGTACAAGCGAGGGGTTGGCGTCGCGCTCCGACTGCGGAATAGGCAGCACAACATTGAACGGCTTGATGCCTTTGGCCTTCAGAGCTGCATTAGTAAGCAGGTTGCCTGTGCGCTTGAGGTCAAACCAGCGGTCGTCCTCGAAGGCCAGCTCGTAGCGCCGCTCCTTGAGTACAGCTGCTTTAAAATCGGGCGTGTTGGCCGCCGTGCGGTCGGGTAGGCCAGCGCGCTTGCGCACCACATTCAGCGCCGCGTAGCCATCGTCGCTGCTACCCAGTGCTTCAGCCTTAATCAGGTACATCTCCGAAAGGCGTAGCACCGGGAAGTTCAGCGGCGAATCCCAAATATTGGTGTTCACTTTACCCACAAACCACTTCTTGCAGTTGAAGCCGTAGGG
>CALMOO010000300.1 GCA_937871705.1 uncultured Hymenobacter sp. | reverse complement strand
GGTGGCGGTGTTGGGGTAGTGCCAGAGCAGCATCATGAAGAAGTCGCGCCAAATCAGCTCGGCCAGTAGCTTAGGGTTCAACTCCTGGGCTTGGCGCATGAGCTGGCGCACGCTCAGGGTGCCGAAGCGCAACTGCACCGAGGTGCGCGTGCTACCATTGGTGAGGGCCGGCAAGTCGCGGGTTTTGTGGTAGTTGCGAACTAGCTCTTCGTCGGGTAGGTCCTGCGTTGGCACAAACTGCTCGAAGCGCTCGAAGCCCATTTCGGGTAGGGTAGGGCGCTTCTCATCGGCTTGATTAGGCTGCGCAAGGTTCTCTTTTTGGAAGAGGGGTAGGGAGCCGCGGTCCACTAAGTCCTCATCAGTTAGCTTGGCGAGCCAGGCTGTGCGGTAAGGGCCAAATACTTTGGGTGGGTTGCCATTCTTGGTCAATATTTCGCTTTTAGCAAAAATTACCTGGTCTTTAAATAGCTTAAAATCAACATTGTTTTGCGTCAGCAGCTCGCCAATTTCACCGTCGCGCTTGGTGGCATAGGGCTCGTAGTCTTCGTTGGTGTACACGGCGGCCACGTCGTAGTCGAGCAGCAGTTGCCTAATGATGTCTACTGGCTTGCCGTAGCGCGCCACTAGCCCACCACCGGCCTGCGTAGCCGCGGCGGCAAGGCGCTCTACTTCGTCGTAAATGAACGTCAAGCGCGCATCTTTCGGCGAAGGCAGGTAGTCCAGAATATCGCGGTCGTAGATGAACAGCGGCAGTACTGGGTTGCCGCTTTGCAAAGCGGCCGCTAGGCCGGCATTATCCTGGAAACGCAGGTCGCGGCGATGCCAGAAGATGGTGATTTTCATAGCTGGTTATTCATAATGTTCGACACATTTATTCTTGCTTCGACGGCTCGCAAAGGCAAAGCATGTAAAAACCTACTTGAGCTTGCCCATGCCGCCATCCACGGCCAGCACTTGGCCAGTGATGAAGGTGGCTTGGTCGGAGAGCAGAAAGGCTGCCATCGCGGCCAAATCGTCGGCGCGGCCCACGCGCTGCAAGGGGTGGCGCTTGGCGCCGGCCTCCGCTTTTTCGGGCGTGTTGAGCAGCGCCGCAGCCAAGGGGGTGTCAGTCAGGCTAGGCGCTAAGCAATTAACGCGCAAGCCGCTTGCGGCGTACTCGGCCGCCAAGGCACGGGTGAGGCCTTCGACGGCTGCCTTCGCGGTCGCAATGCTGGTGTGGAAGCTCATACCCACGGCGGCCGCTACCGTACTGAACAGCACCACGCTACCCCCTCCTTCGGCCTTCTTCAAGCGCTTAATGGTGGCTTGCAGCGCCTGCACTGCCCCAAGCACATTCAATTCAAAATCACTCCGAAAATCCTCCACTGGCACGCGCTCAAACGGCCGCAGCTTGATGGAGCCCGGGCAGTAAACCAAGCCGTGCAGTACCTCGGGCAAGCCATCGAAGGCAGTGCCGACAGGCTGAGTCGCGTCGTAAGTAATGTGCGTAGTGCCCAGGGCAGCTAGCTCCGCAGGCAGGTGGCGCGAAGCCGTAAACAGGGTAGCTCCAGCAGCGGCTAGTCGCTGCGCCGTAGCCAGCCCAATGCCCGACGAAGCGCCGACCAGCAGAATATTTTTTCCAGTGAAGTCCATTAGGTGCTAGCTGCGCTTAACTGGGCAGCCAGCCAGCTAACGCCCAGCTTGCGGGAAGGTTCGGCCTTGGGCTAAGCTCAGGCTAGCACTTCGGCTGGCGGGGTAGCAACTTTGGGCTTGCGGCTCACGAGCCACACGCCTAGGAAGATGAGCCCGGCTTGCCAAGCCTTGTCCCACGTAAACGTGTCTTTGCCCGACACCACGGCAATGAGCACGGCCAGCACCGGCTGCAAGTAGATGTACACGCCCAGCAGGGCCGGCGAGGCGTACTTCAAGGCCCAGTTATTCAGCAAGTAAGCCAAGATGGTAAGAAAGAAAATCATGTAGCCGATTTCGCCCCAGATGTAGAGCGGGAACTGCGCGTAGTCGGCCGCCAGCGCCTGGCGCAGCCCGATGGGCCCCGCCACCAGCGCGCCCACCAAAAAGATGCGCCCGAGCACCGTAAAGGCATTGTACTTGCGCATGAGCGGTGCCACCAGCACCAGGTACAAGCCAAACACGGCGGCGTTGACGAGCAAATAGATGTTGCCCAGCAACGCGTCGGCGGCCACCTTGCCGCTGGCGGGCCGGCTCATGATGAGGGCCGCCGCGCCGGCCGCACCCAGGAAAATGCCCAGCAGCCGGGTCGGGGTGATTTTTTCGCTCAACAGCACCGCCGACGCCAGCACCACCACAATGGGCGAGATGGTTTGAAGCAGTGAGGCATTGATGGGGGTAGTAAGATTGAGGCCCGCGAAAAACGATATCTGGTTTAGCGCAATACCTAGCAAGCCGCACGCGATGGCGCGGATATTATCGGCCCTACCCGTGATTTTGTCGTTGGGCGCCACGATGCGCTTGAGGAGCGCAAAGAACAGCGCCGCTCCAATTACCCGTAGCGTGACGATGCCCAACGGCTGCATGTAGCGCGGCATGATGTCCTTCGCTAAGCTGTAGGTGCCGGCGTAGATGAGCGAAACCAGAAAAAGAGCGGTGTGCAGGCGCAGTTTAGCAAACATAGGGGGGTAGGGCGCTGTACCGCGAACTTTGTAGTCCGCGTTTGCGCGCAGCGACTGCAAAGTTGGCACTGCCAGCCGGGTCTGCTAGCGGCCTGCAGCTACTTGCGAACGTAGACTACCACTACTTGCGGACGCGGACTACATAGTCCGCGCTACAGTTTCTCCTCATTATGGCTTCTTTGTTCGATACGCCTACCCTCCCGCCGCTGGCCGAGCGCCGTCGGCCCCGCCGCCTCCAAGACTACGCCGGCCAAACTCATTTGCTGGGCGAAAACGGCGTATTGCGCCGCTACCTAGCGGCCGGTCGCCTACCCTCCCTTATTCTGTGGGGGCCGCCAGGTGTGGGTAAAACCACCCTGGCCTTGCTGCTGGCCGAGGAGCTAAAGCGCCCGTTCGCCATGCTGTCGGCCATTAATGCCGGCGTGAAGGACGTGCGCGAAATCATTGACCGCGCCAAAAAGCAGCCCGGCACGGTGCTCTTTATTGATGAGATTCACCGCTTCAGCAAGGCGCAGCAAGACGCGCTGCTGGGTGCAGTAGAGAACGGCACCGTTACGCTCATCGGCGCCACCACCGAAAACCCCTCGTTCGAAGTTATTCCGGCGTTGCTTTCGCGCTGCCAAGTGTACACCCTAGAGGCGCTGAGTGCCGAGACGCTGCGCGAAATAGTGCGCCGAGCGCTGACTGAGGACGAGTTGCTCAGCAAGATTCCGGTTGATGTGGTAGAAGACCACGCCCTGCTGGCCCTTAGCGGCGGCGATGCCCGCAAGCTGCTCGGCCTGCTAGAGTTGGTGGTGCAAAGCACACCGCCCGACGCAGCCACCGGCCGCGTGCAGCTCACCGATGCTGCCGTGCAGCAAACCGCCCAGCGCCCCATTGCGCGCTACGACAAAGGCGGCGAAATGCACTACGACGTCATTTCGGCCTTTATCAAAAGCATCCGCGGCTCCGACCCCAACGCCGCGCTCTACTACCTGGCCGTGATGCTGGAAGGCGGCGAAGACGTTAAATTCATTGCCCGCCGCCTGCTCATTCTCTCTTCCGAAGACATCGGCAATGCTAACCCCAACGCCTTGCTCCTGGCACAAAGCTGCTTCCAGGCCTGCACCGTCATCGGCATACCCGAGTCCGACCTAATTCTTTCACAAACCGTTATCTACCTGGCCACTTCACCTAAGAGCAATGCGGCCTACACGGCCATCAGGGCGGCGCAGGCGCAGGTGCGGGCCCAGGGCGTGCACCCCGTGCCGGTGCCCTTGCGCAATGCGCCCACCAAGCTGCTGAAGGAGCTAGGCTACGGCAATGCCTATCAATACTCGCACAACGGCGAAGGCAATTTCACCTACCAAGAATTCATGCCCGACGCCATAAGCGGCACCCGCTACTACGACCCCGGCGACAACCCCGCCGAACAGAAAATCCGGGAGCGCCTGCGCGGCTGGTGGCAAGAGAAATACAACTACTAAATCGCAGATTTAGCAGATTAAACGAATTTCACGGATACGCCCGCAAGCGGGCTGACTATGTAGGCCATGTAATGCGTAAACCGGCCCTGCGATAGAGGTAGCAGGAACCAGTAGCTGTATCTTGCCGCTTAGCTAGTAAGTAGCACGCACCTGCGTTGCTTAGTCAGCCCGCTTGCGGGCGTATCCGTGAAATTCGTTTAATCTGCTAAATCTGTGGTTCAATTTTTTAAGTTCGTGCTGGCTACCGTGGTGGGGCTGCTCGTGTTTTCCATTCTGGGCTTCTTCTTACTCGTGGGGCTGGTGGCGCTGGCGGGTAGCAGCGGGTCCGACAAGTCGGTGGCTGCCAACTCGGTGTTGGAGCTGAAGCTCGAAGCCGATTTCGGAGCGCAATCAGAGCGCTGATTACAACCCGCTCAGCAACAGTGAGTCAACTATTGGGCTGGTTAGTCTGAAAGATGCTATTCGTCGCGCTAAGGACGACGGCGATATCAAAGGCATTCTGCTGAATCTAGAGCTGGTGCAGGGCGGCATGGCCTCGCTAGAGGAAGTGCGCAACGAGCTGCTGAACTTCAAAAAGAGCGGCAAATTCATCGTAGCCTACCACGAAATTTCATCTGAGAAAAGCTACTACCTCTCGTCGGTGGCCGATGAAATCTACCTGCACCCGCAGGGCACGCTGGAATTCAACGGCCTTAGCTCGGAGGTGATGTTTTACAAGCGCCTCTTCGATAAGGCTGGTATTGAGCCCTATATCTTCCGGGTAGGCTCGTTTAAGAGCGCCGTGGAGCCGTTCTTCCGCGAGAACTTTTCCGACTCGGCTCGCTACCAAACGGTGTCGTACCTGCACTCGCTCAACGACCACATGATAAGCCAGGTGGCGGATAGCCGGAAGATTCCGGTGGCACGCCTGCACGTCATCTCCGACTCGATGCTGGTGCACAACGCCAAGGACGCGCTGCGATTGCACATCGTTACCAAGCTCGGGTATTTTGACCAAGTGCAGGACTACATGCGCGGCAAGCTGGGCTTGGCGAAAGACAAAAAGCCTGGCCTCGTGAGCCTCAGTGAGTACCAAGACGCTGATGAAGCCAACGAAAAAGAAGGCAAAACCAGCGGCAACCGCATCGCGGTTATTTACGCCGAGGGCGATATCGTAACCGGCCGAGGCTCCGACGACAACATCGGCAGCGACAAGTTTACCGAAGCCATCCGCAAGGCTCGGCTGGACGATAAAGTGAAGGCTGTGGTGCTGCGCATAAACTCGCCCGGCGGTTCGTCGCTGGCTTCGGACATCATTTACCGCGAGGTGATGCTGACTAAGAAAGTGAAGCCTATTATTGCTTCGATGTCCGACGTGGCGGCCTCGGGCGGCTACTACATCGCCATGGGCTGCGATACCATCGTGGCGCACCCCAACAGCATTACCGGCAGCATCGGCGTGTTTGGCGTGCTGCCCAACATTCAGCCGCTGCTGGCCGACAAACTCGGCGTGACCGTGGACCGCGTGACGACCGGCAAATTCTCCGACCTGCCCACCATCACCCGTGCGCTTTCAGCCTACGAAAAGCAGCAGATGCAGCTGGAAGTGAATGACATTTACGCCGACTTTACGACCAAAGCGGCGCAGGGCCGGCACATGCCCGTCGAGCGCCTGCGCCGGCTGGCATCGGGCCGCGTCTGGAGCGGCACCGAAGCCAAGGAGCGCGGCCTGGTCGATGTGCTGGGCTCGTACGAGGATGCGCTCAAGATTGCTGCTGCCCGGGCTCACCTTAAGGCCGACGACTACCAGGTGCAGCGCCTACCCCGCCAGAAGTCGAGCATCGAGAAACTCTTCAGCCGCTTCACCAGCGACGATGACGACGACCAAGCCGCGGCCGAAGCCCGCTTGCTGCAAGCCAAGCTCGGCCCGCTCTACCCCGTGGTGCGCCAGTACCAACAGCTAATGCAGATGCGTGGCGTGCAGGCTCGGCTGCCGTATGAGCTGGAAATCAAATAACTGTATTAATACGCCGTATTAAATTGTCTGTCATGCTGAGCTTGCGAAGCATCCTATCGCTGTAGAACGAGTCGTTTCAACGTGAGAGGATGCTTCGCAAGCTCAGCATGACAGACAATTTCTTTTTATTACTAACGCCTAAAAATGCGTAAATTACTTTTAAGCGCCTTGTGCCTGGCAGGATTTTCCCAAACTGTCGCCGCCCAATCGCTCTACATGCCGCGCGACATCACCCGCGCCTTTAACAAGCAAACCCGCTCGCCCGATGGCAAGCCCGGTCCTAAGTACTGGCAGAACACGGCCCGCTACGACATCACCTTGCAGGCCCTACCCCCCTCCCGCGACATCAGGGGCCGCGAGCAGATAACGTACTTCAACAACAGCCCCGATACGCTCAAGAGCATCGTGGTACGGCTGATTCAGAACATCCACAAGCCGGGCGTGGCCCGCGACGGCGACGCTTCGCCCGACTACCTGACCACGGGTGTGGAGATTGACAGCTTCTCGGTGGCGGGGCAGGCGCGGCCCTACGCTGGCCGCGGGCCAGCCACGGCCCAGGCGGTGGCGCTGCCGCGCCCTTTGCTACCCCACGATTCGGTGCGGATGTCGTTTGCCTGGCACTTCCCGATTTCGCTGGAAAGTGGCCGCGAGGGCATGATTGACAAGACGACGTACTTCCTGGCGTATTTCTACCCCCGCGTATCGGTGTACGACGACTACAACGGCTGGGACCGGCTGCCCTTTGTGGATAGCAAGGAATTTTATAACGACTTCAATGACTACACGCTGCGCGTGAAGGCACCGGCCAATTACATCGTATGGGCCACCGGTACGCTGCAAAACCCTAAGCAGGTGCTGCAGCCCGCCTACGCCAAGCGCCTGGCGCAGTCGATGACCAGCGATGCCGTTATTCACGTGGCTACGGCCGCCGATTTGGCCAAGAAGAACATCACGGCCCAGCAGCCTACCAATACTTGGGTTTGGAAGGCCACCGACATTTCGGACATGACGGTGGGTTTAAGCGACCACTATGTCTGGGATGCCGCGAGCGTAATCGTAGACCCCGCCACCAAGCGC
>CALMOO010000299.1 GCA_937871705.1 uncultured Hymenobacter sp. | reverse complement strand
GGCTTGGCTACGCTGCCCCAGCAGGTGCGCGCCACCGGCTGGACCGGTCCCTACCTCGTGACTGAGTGGGGCCCCACCGGCCATTGGGAAGGCACGCAAACGCCCTGGAAAGCCTCGGTAGAAGAAACCAGCAGCCAAAAAGCCGCCGTGTATCAGAGTCGCTACGAGGCGTCGGTGGTGCAAGACCGGGCGCACTGTCTGGGCTCCTACGTCTTTTTGTGGGGCCAAAAGCAGGAGCGCACGCCTACCTGGTACGGCCTCTTCACCGAAGATGGCCAGGAAACGGAAGTGATGGACGTGCTGCAATACGAGTGGAGCGGCCACTGGCCCCAGAATCGCGCCCCGCACATCGCCTCTTTTGAGCTTGCTGGTAAGCCCGCCACCGGCGCTGTATATCTGCGCCCCGGCCAGCCCTACCCCGTAGCTGCCGCCGTCACCGACCCCGAGCACGACCCACTCACCTATCAATGGGAGTTGCTGCCCGAAAGCACCGACCTCAAGCAAGGCGGCGACCGCGAAAGCCGGCCGGCTGCGCTGCCGGGCAGTTTGCCGGCTGGCGCACAGGGCCAAACTACCCTCACGGCCCCAGCCAAGGCCGGGTCTTACCGTCTGTTTGTGTACGCTCACGACGGACACGGCAACGTCGCGACTGGTAATATTCCCTTCTTCGTGCAAGATTAACAGTTTGGCGGCTTAGCCGTTTAGGTAGCTACTATGCGCACCGTCCTTAAAAAGCACCGGGCTGTTAATGCCCCCATTGCCGACTTGGTTACGTACCGGGCTATCCCCACGCAGTCAGTCGAGTACATCGACCCGTTTCTGTTCCTGAACCACCACGGGCCGCAAGTATATCGGCCCAACAACCGCGGCCTACCCTTCGGCCCGCACCCGCACCGCGGCTTCGAAACAGTGACGTTTATTCTGAAAGGTGACATTCTGCACAAGGATAGCAGCGGCCACGAAAGCGTTATTGAAGCCGGTGGTATTCAGTGGATGACGGCAGGCTCGGGCCTGATTCATGCCGAAGTATCGTCTAATGAATTCAAGAAAACGGGCGGCCCACTCGAAATTTTGCAGCTCTGGGTAAATCTGCCCGCCAGGTTTAAAATGACGGAGCCGCGCTATATCGGCTTGCAGCAGAACGAGATACCCACGGCCGAGCTGGCCGACGGCGTAACGGTGCACGCCGTATCGGGCAACTGGTCGGGCACGGCTGGCGCCGTGCAGCCCCTGGCCGACGTGGCCTTGGCCTGGCTCGATATTGCGGAGGGCGCAACGCTCACCCTGCCCATCGCGGCCAGCCGCAGCATCTTCTTCTACGTGGTGCGCGGCAGCGTACGCGTTAATGGCACCGACGCTTTTGCCCGCGAGCTAGTGGAGTTCAACTACGATGGCGCTGAGCTAGCGCTGGAAGGCCTGACGGATAGCGTGGTGCTGCTCGGCCACGCCGAGCCATTTGGCGAGCCCGTCGTGTCGGCTGGGCCGTTCGTAATGAACACGGAAAACGAAATTGAACAGGCTTATGCTGATTATCAGCAGGGTAAGTTTGGTAGCTGGAATGGGTAGAGGTAGGAATAAGGCCAGATTCACCAGGAAAATAAAGGAATGCTGGCCAGCTAGAAATTTGTCAGTTTAAAATTTCTGCCTACCTTGCCACCCAATTCAGCAACTAGCATGTTAACCGCCCGCTACTTTTTTGGCTACTTCTATTTTACGCCGTCGGCGTAGAACGAGTCGCTATGTAGCTAAGCACCTAGGTTTTAGCAGCGCCACTCGTTCCACGAGTGGCGCTTTTTTTATGTCTTTCCCGCGAGCTTGCTTTTCAGCAGCCCGCACTCAACTACTACCCCCATGCCACAGCACGTTGCCATTCAGGGTTTCAAAGGCAGTTTCCACGAAGTAGCCGCCCGGCAATACTTTGGCGCCGCGCCAGGCTTACGGACTTGTGCCACCTTTGGCGAAGTAGTGGCCCAGGTGGCAGATGGCCGAGCCGACGCGGCTGTAATGGCCATGGAAAACTCGCTGGCAGGTAGCATTTTGCCTAATTACCTACTGCTAGAGCGCGCCGACCTTACCATCACCGGCGAAGTGTATTTGCCCATTCACCAGCACCTGCTGGTGCTGCCCGGCACTACGCTCGCCGATATACAGGCCGTGCACTCGCACCCCATGGCTCTGCGCCAATGCGGCGATTTCCTGAGTCAACACCCAGACTGGCAATTGGTTGAAACGGAAGACACCGGCCTGAGTGCCCAGCTGCTGGCCGAAAGCCGAACGCCAGGCCGGGCCGTAGTGGCTGGCGCGCAGGCTGCCGAGGCGTTTGGCCTGCAAGTTCTGGCTCCGGCCATTAACGACGACCCTAGTAACTACACGCGTTTCCTGGTGCTGGAGCGAGCTGCCGAGGCCCAGCCGGTGGCCCAGCCCGACAAGGCTTCGCTGTATTTCTACACTTCGCACGCGCCCGGCAAGCTGGCGCAGGTGCTTACGCTAGTTGCAGCTCATGGGCTTAACCTGAGCAAGTTGCAGTCGTGCCCGCGCCCAAGCCAGCCCTGGCACTACGGTTTTCACGCCGATGTAGAGTTCAACACGCCTGCCCAACTGGCTCAGCTACTGGCCGAGCTGCCCGCCGTGACCGAGGAGCTGCGGGTGCTGGGCGCCTACCAGCGCGGCAGTATGGAGTTTGGGGAGGGGGTAGGGATGAATGACCGTCATCCTGAGCTTGCGAAGGACCTTATCACGTCAGGGCAAAATCACTAAAGTTCTCCTAATGTGTGCGAGTGTGACAAGGTCCTTCGCAGGCTCAGGATGACAGAAAAATTAGTATTATGAACATATCCACCGCCAGCCGCCTAGCCAATACCGGCGAATACTACTTCTCCCGCAAGCTGCGCGAGCTGGCTGCGCTCAACGCGGCGGGCGCTAATATCATCAGCCTGGGTATCGGCAGCCCCGATTTGCCTCCGCACCCAAGCGTGATTGCGGCCCTGGCCGCCACTGCTAGCCAGCCCACTACCCACGGCTACCAGAGCTACCAGGGCACGCCGGCCTTGCGCCAGGCCATGGCCAGCTTTTACCAACGCAGCTACGGGGTGGCCCTCGACCCGGCCACCGAAGTACTTCCCCTGGCGGGCTCGAAAGAAGGCCTGATGCACATCGGCATGGCTTTCCTGGAAACTGGCGATGCAGTGCTCATCCCGAACCCCGGCTACCCCACCTACCGGGCCGTGGCTGAGATATGCGGCGCCGAGGTGCGCGAGTATGACCTGACTGCTGCCACCGGCTGGCTGCCAGACTTAGATTCCCTGGCCGAGAGCGACTTAAGCCGGGTGAAAATGATGCTGGTTAACTACCCGCACATGCCCACCGGCACGCCGCCTACCCCCGAATTTCTGCAAAAGCTGGTCGAGTTTGCCACTGCCCACGACATTATGCTGGTGCACGATAACCCGTATGGCTTCGTGCTGAACGAAACGCCGCCCATGAGCCTGCTGGCCGTGCCCGGTGCCAAGGAAGTAGCGCTGGAGCTCAATTCGTTGAGCAAATCGCACAACCTCGCCGGCTGGCGGGTAGGGATGCTGGTGGGCCGTGCCGATTGGCTAACCGAGGGATTGCGCTTCAAGAGCAACATGGATTCGGGGATGTTCCTCGGGATTCAGCAGGCCGCCGTGGCTGCCTTAGCACTCGGCGACGATTGGTTTGCGGAACTGAATGCCACTTACCGGGCCCGCCGCGAACTGGTGCGCGAGCTGCTGGCGGCGCTCGCTTGCGAGGTTGCGCCGGGCCAAACGGGCCTGTTCATCTGGGCCGCCGTGCCGCCACACTATGCCGATGGCTATGCCCTGAGCGATGCCGTGCTGGCTGAGGCACGCGTGTTTTTGACGCCGGGCGGCATTTTCGGGAGCAACGGCAACGGTTACGTGCGCGCCAGCTTGTGCCAGCCCGAAGACGTGCTGCGTGAGGCCTTGGAGCGAGTAAAAAATCAACAAGAACGTCCGACAGCGCTTGCCGAAACCTCCCACAACTAATGATTATCACGATTATCGGCCTGGGGCTTATTGGCGGCTCGCTGGCGCTAAGCCTGCGGCAGCATGGGCTGGCCGGCCGCCTCATTGGCGTTGAGGCTAACCCGGCTTATGCCCGCCGGGCACTGGAGCTAGGCTTGGTTGATGAAGTCGCCCCCGACTTGGCCGGTGCCGTAGCTCAAGCCAGTCTCGTTATTGTGGCCGTGCCGATGGACGCCATGCTAACCGTGCTACCCCAGGTGCTAGACTTGATAACTGACCGCCAAATAGTTATCGATGTAGGTTCCACGAAAGGCAATTTGTTGGCAGCCGTGACGGCGCACCCGCGGCGCGGGCGCTTCGTGGCCGTGCACCCCATGGCAGGCACCGAGTATTCGGGCCCGGACGCGGCCGTGCGGGGCTTGTTTGAAGGCAAAACTGTCGTGCTTTGCGACGTCGAAGCCAGTGACCTCGACGCCGTAGCCGCGGTCGAAACGCTGTTCCAGGCCTTGCCCATGCGGGTGCTGCGCCTGGGTGCGGCCGACCACGATTTGCACACGGCCTACGTGTCGCACATCTCGCACCTGACGTCTTTTGCCTTGGCCCTCACTGTGTTAGAAAAAGAACAGCGCGGCGAGCAGCGCATTTTTGACCTTGCCGGCGGTGGTTTCGCTTCTACGGTGCGGCTGGCCAAAAGCGCGCCGGCTACTTGGGTGCCCATTTTTAAGCAGAATCGAGAGAACGTGCTCGATGTCCTTGATGAGCATTTGCACCAATTGCAAAAGCTGCGCGAACTCTTGGTGCAAGAAGACTACGCTGGCCTGACGGCGCAGCTGGAGCACGCCAACGAAATACGAAAAATCATTCCTTAACTAAATAAAAATCAAACCAGAACGTCATGCTGAGCCCGCCAAGCATCTCGCGTGCAGCGGTAATTCAGTCGGTCAGCGAAGCAAGCGAAACAAGATGCTTCGCGGGCTCAGCATGACGTTCTGTTTTAGTAATCAACTCTCAAATTAGTACTCCCCATGTTCAACGACCTTTTTAACCGCAAACCCGAAGACAAGCCCTTTCTCATTTCTGGCCCGTGCTCAGCCGAAACGGAGGAGCAAGTGCTCGAAACCTGCCAGCGCCTGGCTGCCACCGGCAAGGTGCAGGCCCTGCGCGCCGGTATCTGGAAGCCTCGCACCAAGCCCGGCGGTTTTGAGGGGGTAGGGGCCAAAGGCCTGCCCTGGCTCAAGAAAGCCAGCGAGCTAACGGGCTTGCCCGTAGCCGTGGAAGTTGCCACTGCCAAGCACGTCGAAGACTGCCTGGCCTTCGGGGTTGATTTGGTTTGGGTGGGCGCGCGCACTACTGGCAACCCGTTTTCGGTGCAGGAAATCGCCAATGCGCTGCGTGGTGTAGACATTCCGGTGCTCGTGAAAAACCCTATTCACCCCGAGCTAGAGCTGTGGGTGGGCGCCATTGAGCGCTTGCAAAAAGTGGGCTTGAAGCAGGTTGGTATGATTCACCGCGGCTTTTCGAGCTACGGCAACACCGACTACCGCAACGCGCCGATGTGGCACTTACCTATTGAGATGAAGCGTCGCTTGCCCGAACTGCCCATCCTCAACGACCCCAGCCACATCTGCGGCCGGCGCGACACTTTGTTTGCCGTAGCGCAGCAGGCGCTCGACCTCGACTTCGACGGGACGATGATTGAAAGCCACATTGACCCCGACAATGCCTGGAGCGATGCCAAGCAGCAAATCACGCCCGAAGTACTGGGCCAACTCATCACGGACCTGGTGTGGCGCCACGAGACTACTAATAAGCCGGAGTTCCTAACGGCGCTTGCCGGCCTGCGCGAGCAAATCAACAACCTCGACGCCGAGGTGATGCAGCTACTGGGCCGTCGCATGGCCGTAGCCGAAAAAATTGGTCAGTATAAAAAGGAAAACGACATCACCATCCTGCAAACTGCTCGCCTGAACGAGATACTGGAGCGCAGCAAGCGCCAAGGTGCTCAAGTGGGCTTGACTGAGGAGTTTGTGGAGCGCTACATGGAAGCCGTTCACTTGGAGTCAGTTATGCGCCAGGAGAGAGTTATGAAAGGCGAGTAAGCCTGTGACGTATAAAGTGAGGGGGTAGGAGTTGGAAAATCTTTGTTTTTCAGCTCCTACCCCTTCACTTTTAGTCCACCGTGCTTTGAACACTATTCCTAATGTACTTTTCAGCATGAAAATAAATACTCGTTTTATCACATTGGCAACTGCGCTCTTACTCAGCGCTAGTGCCCAGGCGCAGCACTTGCCCAAAGCTCAGCACGAGCTACTTGCTACCCCCACCACCGTGGCCTGGGGCTACTACGCCGCCGACGCGCCGCCGGTGCTCCGCATCAAGTCGGGCGAAACGGTGCAGGTGCACACGCTTATCACTTCTAGCCCGTCGCGGCTCGAAGGAGCTGGCTTGCCTCCGGCGCAGGTAGAGCAGTCGCTGCGCGACATTACCGATAAGGTGACCAATAAAGGGCCCGGGGGGCACATTCTAACGGGGCCGATTTTCGTGGAAGGTGCCGAGCCGGGCGACGTGCTGGAAGTGCGCATCAAGGCGATAGAGCTGGCCATTCCGTACGCATACAATGCGTTTGGTCCCAAAAGTGGCTTTATTCCCGAAGATTTCGGCTATGCCAAAATGCGCATTATTCCACTAGATGCCAAGCGCATGGTAGCCAACTTTGCGCCGAATATTGAGGTGCCGCTGCGGCCGTTTTTTGGCAGCATGGGGGTAGCACCGCCGCCCGCTTCGGGCCGGGTGAATAGCGCGCCGCCCGGCATCCATGGCGGCAACCTCGATAACAAGGACCTGGTGGTGGGCACCACGCTGTACCTGCCGGTGCACGTGCCGGGCGCCTTGTTTTTTGTGGGCGACGGCCACGCTGGCCAAGGCAACGGCGAGGTTGACATCACGGCTTTGGAAACGTCACTCATTGGCAACCTGGAGTTTATCGTGCGCAAAGACCTGCACCAAGCCATGCCAAGCGCCGAAACGCCAACCCAATACATTAGCATGGGCCTCAACGAAGACCTGACCCTGGCCTCCAAGCAGGCCGTGCGCGAAATGATTGATTTCTTGATGCGCACCAAGGGCCTGAGCAAAGACGACGCCTACATGCTGTGCAGCGTAACCGGCGACCTCAACGTGACGCAGGTGGTCGACGGCACGCGCGGGGCGCACATGCTGCTGCCAAAGAGCATTTTTACTAAAGCGAAGGCTAAGTAGGTTTCAATAGGTAGGCAACTAAAACCTTCCTGTCATGCTGAGCTTGCGAAGCATCTTATCACGTTTGAACAAGTCGTTGGATAAGTAATCTGAACGGCGCAACAGTGATAAGATGCTTCGCAAGCTCAGCATGATAGGAAGGTTTATTTGGTACCTGCCGCCAAAAACTTCCCAATATTCTCATTCAAAAACTTTGCGTCGGCGGGATTGCTGGCGGCGCCGGCGGTGTGGCCCCACAGCGACGGAATGGGCAGCAGCTGCACGCCCGGGATGAACGCCGCCTCGTAGCGCGCATCGCCTACCGGGAAGTACAAGTCTGTTTCCGAAGGCATGTACAAAAGGGGGACCTTAATGCTGCGCAACGCCTTCTCCACATCGCCGTCGAAGCCGGGGGTAGTGCCTACATCGTGGTGCTCCCAGGTGCGCATTTGCAGAATGAGGTCGTTGGCATCGGCGCCGGGGATGAAGTGCGTGCGGTAGTTATTGAGTACCTGTTCGAAGGTGGTGTTGGGCTTTTCCTCGCTGCGCCACAGTTCTTTGCGCCACCACTCTTGCGAGAACAGCCAAGCCGTCCAGACGGTGGCAAAGGCTTCGATGCCCTTGGTGGGCGGCGTGGTATAGTCGCCGTTTTTAAAGGCCGCGTCGGCGGTGAGGGCGGCAATCTGGCCTTCGAGGCGCACCACGCCGTGCGGGTAGTTCTTGGCCGTGCCCGACGTCGCCACGATGCGGTCGGCAAACGTGGGGTAGCTCACGGCCCACTGAAACGCCTGCTCGGCCCCCATCGAAAAGCCGATGAGCGCCTGCAAATGCGTTATTTTCAACTCCTTGGTTAGCAGCTCGTGCACGGCCGCAACATTGTCGCGGATGGTCATAACGGGGAAGCGCGGGCCGTGAAATGGCTCGGGCGTATTGCTCGGCGACGACGAGTGGCCATTGCCAAACAGCTCGGTAGTGACCAGAAACAACTTGGTCGTATCCAGGCACTTGCCGGGCCCAATGAGCCACTCGTAGCCGTGGTGACCCGCCATGTAGTGCGAGGGTAGGAGCACGGCATTGTCGCGCTTTGCATTGAGGTGGCCGTAGGTGCCGTAGCCCACCAGCGCCTTGGGCAGCACCACACCGCTTTCAGTTTTGAAATTGGTGAGCGTGAAGAAGTGGTGCGGCACCCGGTCAACGGGCTTCGGCTTGGGTTGGGCCTGGGCAACGAGGCTGCTACCAAACAGCAGGCTCAGAATGAGGCTAAGAACAGTAAAAATCTTCATGAGAGACAGTGAAAAACCTTAAATGAATGTATGCCGATAAGCTCAAAAACAAATGATTCAGCTATGTAGCTTGTGCTCTTTCCCAACGCGATACACTTGAATGGTAAGCAGCGAAAGCCAAGTTAAGACAACCAGCAAAGTGAGTTTTTGGATGACTGGAAGGAAATAAAGGAAGTGGCCAGTGTAATACACGTAGTTATTCACCACCATCAACAGCAGGCACAACACCCCGAACCCTAGCAGCTTGTGAAGCTGCGTTTTATATAACCCTACGAAAGTGCCGGTGAGGGCGACTAAGCCAAACAAGCCGGCGATAGTGATAACCAAATCGTGGTAGCCGGTGAAGATGAAGCTGGCGAAAACCATGGCCAGTATTCCGCTTACGCGAATGGCATTTGCATGCAGCGAGCTTAGCTTAAAAAGGCCCGGCAGGAGATACCAAAAAAAGGTGAGCGACAGGCATAAAATGCTCATTGCCAGCAGTGCGACCGGGCGAGCGGGGTTAGGTTGGCCATTTAAAGCGCTTTCATTTAAGAGGTTACACCAATAGTTGTGTAGCCAGCTAAAGCCCGGTGAAGTTCGGTCGACCGGCGAGCCGCCGGGGTACAAGGCCACCGCCACCGCATAAAGCGCGAGGTACACGATACTGCCGGCCACTGGCAGCAGCCGGCAGTAGGGATGTAGCGCGCTGCTTTTACTGCTCGACATAGCCTTGATAGCCTTTGCTACTTCAAGGCCAAAATCTGCTTCAGCTCGGCCGGCGACACGGTGAGCAAACCCACTTTGGGCAAGCGCTCAGTGAGGGTCCGCCAATTGGGCTCCTGCTGAAAAATGGGCTTCAGCAAGGCCAGGGCAGCGGGCACCTGCTGCTTATTGGCCAATGTAATAGCGTGCCAATACTTCATTTCCAGGTTTTGAGGGAACATCTTTTCGGCTGCCTGATATTCCTGAATGGCGGTGGGCATGTCGTTTTTCTCCACCGCCAGGTCGCCGGCGTTCATGTGGTCGTAGGCGCGGTGCAGCTTCAGCAAGCGGCGCAGCTCCACGAGCGGCTTATCGGCATCGTCCACGCGCAAGTCTACGAGGCGGTCGACCCAAGGGCCCTCGGTGGCTTGGCCGCGCACCACGAGCAAGGCCGCTGACTGCCGGCCCCGAATGTCGCCCC
>CALMOO010000298.1:2825-11357 GCA_937871705.1 uncultured Hymenobacter sp. | reverse complement strand
CCTTTATCCGCTCCTGCCGTGCCCAATTCGTCTGCTCCTTTTTCGCCTACCCCCCTGCCTACGCTCAGCGACTTCGCCAGCTTCTATCTCTACGGCGTCAGCAACAATCCTTACCAACAAGCTACTGACGTAGAGAAGTTTGGCAAGCTCTACGACCTGGTTATCGGCGCGCACGGCGGCCTGAGCCTCGGCAGTTCGTTTCACCCTTATCAGCTGGTAGGCCCCGGTGGGCTCACGGTCTGGTACGCGGCCTACGCGCAGCTCTATGCGCAGCGCAACCGCGCCGAGCTGTTTGGGACAATGGCCGACGAGCAGGCGCGGTTTCTGGTGGCGCCCCCGGCGTCGTTTGCCGAGTTTCACGTGTGGCCCGATATACGGCTTACCAGCCCGGAAAACCCGGTTTTTAGCCACTACATTCCGTTCGTGCTGCCATTTCTGGTGCGCAAAGGCCCGGCGCCGCTGCGCTGGGATGCCGAGTTTGCCGCCGCCCAGGGCGAGCCCAAACAGCTTCAGCCTTATTTAGAAGCCGTCAATAAGGCCATCCGGTTTGTGCAGCCTACCCCGGCTTTCATCCTGGGCTTCGATGAGTTTGACGAGCAGCGACCCGAACAATTAATTGAACGGTTTATGGGCTGCCGCGAACTGCTGGCTAACTCCTGAAAACAAGGAGGCCGTCAGGAACTAGCCAGCTTCACGGCCTCCTTGCTTGCGTAAAACTTACGCTCTGTGATGCAATACACGTTGCCTTTGGCCAGCACGTGCATGCGGATGTTTTCGATGGAAAGCGTGGTGCCCTTCTTAGCGGCGGCGGCGTTGTTGTGCACGATATTGTGGCCGTCGAGAATGATAACCAGGTTAGAGCCAATGGTTTCGACCAGGTGGCCCTCGGTGATGAGCACGCCGGTATCTTCGCCCAGCCCGATGCCGATGAGCTTGGGGTGCAGCGCCACGGCCTCGATAAGCCGCCCAAAGCGCCCGCGCTTCACAAAGTGCGAGTCGATGATAGCCGTGGGTAGCAGCGCCAGCCCTACCCCCATTTTTACGGCGCCTTTCAGCAAAGCCTCGGGTACCGAACCGCCGCGTATCATGGACTGTGACATGGCCATGGCGCCGGCGCTAGTGCCCGCAATCACGAAATTGGGCTCGGCGTAGTAGCGGCGCAGCAGCGCATCGTGAAAGTCGGTTTCGGCGAACATTTCGTGCAGGCGCGACTGGTTGCCGCCCGAAAACATGACAACGTCGGCCGCGAGCAGCCGCTCTAGGTACTCGGGCTGGCGGGCATCCTGAGGCGTGCGAATGTCCATGATGCCGACGTCGCGGCAATCAAGCATGGCAAAGGAGGCCGTATAAATCGGCCCTACCTCCTGCGGAATCATCGAGGCCGTGGTAATGACTTCGATGCGCGGGTCGGCCTTGCCCGACTCCGACACCACGCGCTTGAGAATTCCTAGCTCGAAAAAATTGAGATAATACTGGCGCTTGCTGCGCGAGGTCGGGTAGGTGCCCTTGTCTTCGTTGCCACCAATAGCGATAAGCTTGCCTCGGGGAATAAGATTTTTCAACGTCAAATAACTAAACTGTGTAAGGCTGCAAAAGTAGGAAGAGCCGCAGAGAATGCAGAAAACCCGCCGGCGTGGCGGCGCCCGCCGCCGGGCCCTACCCCCTCTTACGCAAGCAAGGCATCGAGCGTACCAGTGGCAACGTAATGATAGTTGGGCCGGGCCTGCTGGTAGATGGCCTGCGCCCGCGCCCGCCCGCCGGGCGTAGCCAGCAGTGCGCGGTAGAGCGGCACCAGGAACTTGCGCCGGCCCACCTGACGCAAAAATTCTTCGAGCGCGGCATCGGCCGGCGCGTAGCCCGCCCGCAGCGCCAGCGGAAACCAGGCCGCCAGCAGCTCGGCATTGCCGGAGGCCGTAAAATGAAACGCGGCGTCGAGAGCGGCCAGCTGAGTGGCCGAGGCAGAGGGGGGTAGGCCTTGCAGAAAGTGCACCCACTCGTGGCTGCTCCACTCCGTAGTTATAGGCTGCAAGTCGGCGGGCGGTGTGCCAGCGGCGAAGCGGGCCAAAGCGTCTTCGACGGCGGCGAAGCGCACCGAGCGCCCAGCCGGGGCGTTGAGCGGGAGGCCGGGGCCGTCAATCCAGGCAGCTAGGTGCAGGCGCTCGGCCAGGCCGGGCTCAGGGTCGAGCAGCTGCCGCGTGAGGTAGTCGACAAACCTGGTGGTGTCCATACTCTGAAAGCTGAACCGAGCGAAGTACTCCTTGATAAAGGCATCGAGGCGCGGACGTCCCACCAGCTGCTCCAAGGTCAGCAGTAGCAGGCAGCCTTTCTCGTAGGCAATGTCGTTGAGGCCTTCGTCGGGGTCGTGGCCAGCCAGGTGCAAGCGCAAGTGCGTAGCCGGGCTGGTGGGGCCAACCTCCGATGTCGGCACGCAGGCCGGCGATGTCCTGCTTCAGCTCGGCCCGCAGGTCGGCCTCGCCGAGCACTTGCAGCATGTCGGCGTAAGTGCTTCCATATAAGTGCGCCATGATGCGGCGTTCAAAGTACACCGTAAAGCCTTCGTTTAGCCAAAAGTCATTCCAGGTTGCATTTGTAACCAGGTTGCCGCTCCACGAATGAGCCAGCTCGTGCGCTACTAAGCTAGTCAGGCTTCGGTCACCCGACAGAATTGTTGGTGTAACAAATGTTAATCTAGGATTTTCCATGCCTCCGAACGGAAAGGCAGGTGGTAACACAAGTAAATCGTAGCGTTGCCATTGGTAAGGCCCATACAATTGTTCGGCTGCGCCTACCATCTGCTCTAGGTCGGCAAACTCGTAGGTGGCCTTGGGTAAGGTAGCGGGCTCGGCGTAGATGCCGGTACGGGCACTAAGCGGCGCAAAGTCGAGTCGACCCACCGCCAGCGCCATGAGGTAGGCTGGAATGGGCTGTACCATCTGAAACTGGTAGCGGCCCTCGGGAGCGGTATGTTGCGGGTTCTCGGCACTCATCAAGGCCAGTAGCTGGCCGCGCTCCGGGCCCAGCACTTCCACAGTAGCCTCGTAGGTGAAGCGAATGCCGGGCGAGTCTTGGCAGGGCAGCCAGGTGCGCGCCAGAATGGCTTGCGACTGCGTGAACAGAAACGGGTGCGCGCCGGCCGTCTGGGCCGGCGCCAGCCACTGCAGGGCTGCTGCTTCGGGTACTGTGCGGTAGGCAATGCTGATGGCCGCCGTGCCTGCCGGCACCTCAATGCGCAGCGCCTGCCCAAGCACCGGGTCAGCCGTTTCGAGGCGGTAGCTGGCAGCTGGGCCGTCGGCGCTTTCGCCCCGGCTCACGGCATCGAGGAGCAGGCCGCGGGTGTCGAGTACCAGGGTAGCGGGGCCGCCGGCGGTGGGCTCGGTCAGCCACCAGGTAGCCGTGGCGGCCAGGGTGCGCTGCGCGAAATCTACGGCTACCTGCAGGCGCAGGTGCCGCACGCGCAGGGTCCCTTGGCCCGCGTAGCTGTGCGGGTCGGTAGCCGAAGCAGCAATTGGAAAAGTCGGACTGGCTGGCGAAGCGGGAGATACCATAAAAAAACGAAAGTCTGAGTTGCTATGCTACCAAACTGCCAGCCTCGCGCTCGAGTTACGCTAGCAGGCCAAACTGCAGCCCTGGCCGTGCTGCCTACCCCCTAAAAAACCGCGAAAGCACTGCGAAAGAGCAGCGCCCTAGCGTTGTACCAGCGCCGCCGCATCACCTGCTGGCTAGGCCTTCTAGTAGCTGCCTAGGCGTAATCGTCGCTTCTGGCCCGTATCTTGCCACTTGGCTTGCGTAGCGCGTGGGCAACCTATCAGCTGACTGTTCAGTAAACGTTGCTGGCTGCGGCTAGTGCATATTTCCCTTTAGCAAGCAGCTCGGTTTTCTTCTCCTGTATCAATGCATCGCAAGCTTCGTTTGTATTTCTTATTCACTGCGCTTTGGCTTGGCCTTCTTGGCCTGCCCATGCTGCTGTCCTCGTGCGGGGGTAGCGGCGACCAGACCGGCACGGGTACGGCCGGCGGTATCAACCAATCTACGGCCCAGACCGGCCCGGCTCCGCGCCTCGACAGCGTATACATCATCCGGGCTATGCAAGCCAACGCCCGCTTCAAGACGCAGGAGCGCTGGGCACGCAAATTCTACCGCGAGCGGCAGTTCCGGCTTGGATGGTTTAAGGAGCATCAGCTTGTGCCGCAGGCCCAAACTATGCTCACCGTCATTGCTAAAGCAAAGGATGATGGCTTGGACCCTAAAAGATACCAGGACAGCAATTTACCTAAGCTGCTAACGGAATTCAAAACCGTTCAGGATACCGCGCGCCGTAATGCATTGGAGCGGCAAATCGATGTTACGCTCTCGGGCACGTACTTCAGCTGGGCCTCCGACTACTACCGGGGGGTAGCCAACCCGCGCGATACCAAGAACGAGGCGTGGAAGGTAAAGCGTAATAAAATCAAGCTCGACCACGCCTTGATGACTATTCTGCGCGAGCGCGAAAGCACGTATCCATACTACGATTTTGCCCCGCTGCACCCCGAGTACGAACACCTCAAGAAGGCACTGGCCCTGCTGCGCGCTCGCCAGCAGGCGGGCGGCTGGCCCATTTTGCCGGCTACTACCAACCTGCGTCCCGGCCAGGCTTCGCCGGTGGTGGGGCTGCTGCGCCAGCGTCTGCTTGGCACCGATGCCGCCGTTCCAGCAGCCTCGCCCACGGCACCTGCCCAGGTGCTGCCTGTCAATAATACAGTACCGGCGGCCCCAGCGGCAGAGGCATATAGCCCCGAGTTGGTAAACGCCGTCAAGGGTTTTCAGCGCGATGCCGGCCTACCCCCCACCGGCATCGTGAATGGTGAAACCTTGCGCCAACTCAACGTGCCGCTGACTGCTCGCATCAACCAGGTTATTCTGAATATGGAGCGCTGGCGTTGGTTACCCAAAAAGTTTGAGCCCGATTATCTGCTGGTCAATATTCCTGAGTACCGTTTGCACGTGTACGAGCAGGGCAAAGAGGCCCTTACCATGCGCGTCATCGTGGGTAAGACGCTCACTGCTACCCCCGTCTTCTCCGACAAGATGGAGTATGTGGTGCTCTCGCCCTATTGGAACGTACCATTTAGCATTATTGAGAACGAACTGCGTGCTAAACTGATAGCCAACCCGCATTACCTTGACCGCCTGGATATGGAGGTGGTTAAAGGCTACGGCCGTAAAGCTACCGTCATCGACCCCACTACTATCGACTGGGCCACCATCACGCAGAACGACTTTAAATACACACTCCGGCGCCGGCCGGGCCCACAAAATGACCTTGGCGAAGTGAAGTTTCTCTTCCCCAACTCTCAGGATATCTACCTCCACGATACCCCGCATGATGAGCTATTTTCTCAAACTGCCCGCAATTTCAGCCACGGCTGCGTGCGCGTAGAAGAGCCCGTGAAGCTTGCTACCTACTTGCTGCGCAAAGACCCCAATTGGAGCCTGGAAGCTATCCAAGACACTATCGCGCAACGCCGCGAGAAGTATATTACGCTCAAAGAAAAGCTACCAGTGTACTTGGTATATCTTACGGCTTGGGCCGATGCGAATGGGCATGCTCACTTTCGCAACGACATCTACGGCCACGACAAAGCGCTAGCTAAGGAGTATTTTGATTAGCGGCAGGGGTACCATTATATTCTGCACCTTTCTACTAGCTGAGTTATTTTGAAAGACTAGTCGCTTTCATCCAGCTGTTAGTTTTACTTCCTAAAGCCTGGTTCCAGCTTGATTGTATATACAGTCAAATTGGAACCAGGCTTTTTAGTTAAAATACCTATTGTCCAGGTCAATAATCAGATTAAACCAAAGAGAAGATGAAGTGGCTTAAAAGGCTATTTACTAATGTATGCGGGCTATAAAGCGACTAAAATAGTATGCTTTACAACTGTATCGGACCGAAGAACACGCATGAATTAACAAATGTTATAAACAATCTAGCGTTCTGAAATTCCATTTGTTATAGGTGTTTACTTTTATAACAAAGCTCTGTCTCACATTTATTTCGCACATTTGTGAAACAGTTCATTTTTTATGATAACGCGCATTCGTGAGTTGTTGGAAATTCGCCAACTCAGTCCCACCCAGTTTGCTGACCTCATCGGGGTAGGCCGCCCTGTCATCAGCCATATCCTAAGCGAGCGTAATAAACCTAGTCTGGAAGTTGTGCAACGCATAGTCAGTGCTTTTCCCGAGATATCACTGCCCTGGCTACTGACCGGCACCGGCTCTATGCTAGCCCAAACACCCGCAAGTAGCCCAGTAACGGCACCAGTAGCTCCAGCAGTTGCCACTCCTACCCCTGTTTACACGCCTGCGCAACCGAAACCTGCCAACCCAGAAGCCACCCCGGTGGCTCGCCCCAAGCTGCACCCGCAGCCTCCCAAGTTTCGGGCTGCTCCTAAAGCAGTGGTTCAGCCTGCAACTATTACAGCGGGTATAAGCCCTACCCCCGTTCCTGCTGCTGCACCAGCGGAAGTATCTACCTCTGCTCCTACCACGGCTCCAGTAGCAGAGGTTACTGGCGCCATCTCAGCCTTTGCGCCTTCGGAGAGCGCACCTACCTCACTGCCCCCTCTGCAGCCTTCGTTGGCGCAGCCACTTTCTACTGCTGAGGCTAATGCCCCCGCGCCAGCTCGCGTGGCACCAACTATGATAGTTGAGCCTTCCCTCTACGAACCATCGAGCTTGGAAGCAACTGAATCAACCATAATGCCGCCTACCCCTACTCCCGCAGCCACTACTAATAATGCAGCGGCACTGTCCTTTTTAGGTGAGCCGGGCAAGGCTATTCGCCGCATTGTTATTTTTTACCGCGATGGTTCATTTAGCGATTATCTACCCGAAGGATAGATGGCTATTCGACCAGCATCACTTCGCTTTAGCTAGAGGGTATTTACAAATCTAGCAGCACCTTGTTCTCGTGCCTAGAACCTATTTTACCCCTCAAAGCGCTCTCCTTAGCTCAGCATGGGCTTCTCATTGCGACTACGCTAAATGGATGGAGCGGGTAGCAACAGCATTTAGTGTAAGCTAAATTCGTTACCCAAGTATTAGGTATGATAAATCCTATCTGCCTAGTCCCTTAAATCTCAGCTTAGCTGTAAGCAACCATGCCTGCAACTGGTATTACCATGTACATCAACGCTTCCTCTTATACTTAGTATAGTACAGTTGATTCAACCTACTTTATAGCCTCATCATTGAAGTAAAATCTTGTAATATATATCTCTTTTTATCAGGCATTTATATCCAATTATCAAGAAATCAGATTAAGAATAACATCTCATTATCTCCTATTGTCATTGTATTTTTTTTGTACAAGTATAATTCAACTCTCAGTGCGTTTGTTCGAATCAAACTTCACTCACTTTTTGCTAATTCCACTATCCTAAGCATATCACTTTAAAACCCTATTTATGTCGAGCCAACCATATGTGCAGCTGGTAGCTTAACTTAGGTATAGAGCAGCAGTTACTTACAAGCATTGGACGGTGACACTAGGTATATTTTACTGCCTAGGGACTTCATTCAGAGTTTGTTCTTTAATCAATTGCGCTACGACATACAGGCTGCTTTAGTGAGTGCTACTCAGCGGATGCCTATGCATTTACATCCTACTGCCATCCTGAATACGGCACTTCTACACATAAGATGCGAGCAGCTTTGGGTAGCTTTTACTAGTCCGAATGCTAAGAAATTGCCGACTTCAAGTAGGCATATTTTAGCATTGGGACTTACCTTCGTGCTATGAAACGTCTGCGCACTTACTCCCTGCTGCTGGCCGCCAGCGCCGCCTTGTTCCTCACTGCTGCCTGCTCGGTTGCTCCCGATGCGGAGAAAGACCCTAACGCCGATGCGGCTTACAAGCGTGACCACCGCCCAGAAGGCTACCGCGAAGCTCAGCGCAGCAACGTCAACTATTAAGTAGTAAGGCTGCTCAGTTTGCTTCCTCCCATACTAAAAAAGCCCCGGCTACTCACAAGTAGTCGGGGCTTCTTCTTATAAAATTTAGCCAAGTGCAGTGCCTGCGTAGTTTAAGCTACTACCTCCTCAGCTAGGTTGGGTTCCAGCATGAGTTCGGGCAATGGCAGGGTGGCAAGCAGCCGCTGCTCCAGCAA
Organism: uncultured Hymenobacter sp.; assembly: GCA_937871705.1. Classification (GTDB taxonomy): domain Bacteria; phylum Bacteroidota; class Bacteroidia; order Cytophagales; family Hymenobacteraceae; genus Hymenobacter. Next base: position 3,207 of record CALMOO010000298.1, on the reverse strand, counting down.
ATCAGCCCAGGTACGCAGGTAAAGCACTACGTCGTCGCGCTGATTGTGGCGCAGCGCATTGCGGCGCTCAAATGGGATAGCGGCTCGCACGGCAGGGTCAGCTATTTTTTCCAGGTACGTTAAATCTTCCCGCGAGAAGCCGAGGGCCAACATCTCATCAATGGTCTGGTCGAAGGGCAGGCCGCTGGTTGGGCAATAATCCACGAGTTGACGCTCCCAATCGCCATAGCGCTGCAGGGCCTGGGTATGAATTTCGGCTTTGGTAAGGTGCGTTACGGTTTGGGCCAGGTGCCCACAATTGCAGCTACCCATGTGGCCCCACTGGTACGGGGCTTCGGAAGCAAGGCGGTGGGCAGTGTCGCGCAGCGCCTGAATGAGGGAG
>CALMOO010000298.1:0-2815 GCA_937871705.1 uncultured Hymenobacter sp. | reverse complement strand
TTTGGCAAAGAGCTGCTGATAGAAGCGATACCAACGGATTTTTGTTTCCGCGAAGGCACAAAAAAACGTTCCGATTTCCTACCCCTTGTGGAGCCGGGAAACCGGAACGAATATACGAGACACCTATGGCTTAAAGCACTTTGCGGCGACTAAGGGCAGTTATTGTGGCCGACGGCCACCTTCTGAGCCGCCGCGGCCGCCTTGGCTGGGCCGACCGCCCGAGCGGCGCTCGCCACCGCCGCTACCAGCAGCGGCCGGGCGGCCACTGCCGCCGCGGTGCTCGCTACGACCGCCAGCGCCTTGGCTGCCCGCATGGCGAGGCGCTCCGCTACGGCCCTGGCCGCTACCTCCTCCCGAGCGGCCCTCGCGCGGAGGCCGGCCAGCGGGCCCTTTAGGCCGAATGATGCGCTCGTTGCCGGTCAGCGAAACTGGTGCTACAGAAGTAGTAGTGTAGGGATGGTCTTTGTCAACATCCAACTGCTTACGAATAAGCTTCTGAATATCTTGCAGATATGCCCGTTCTTCGTCTTCTACAAATGTAAACGCGGTACCGAAGGCGCCAGCCCGGCCGGTGCGGCCAATGCGGTGCACGTAGGTTTCGGGTTCGTTGGGCACTTCGTAATTAATGACGTGGGTTAGCTCATCGACGTCGATGCCGCGGGCGGCAATGTCGGTGGCTACGAGCACGCGGGTAGTGCCGGCTTTGAAATTGCTGAGCGCCCGCTGTCGGTGGTTTTGGCTTTTGTTGCCGTGGATGGCTTCAGCCGTAATCTGCGCTTTTTCTAGCGTCTCGGTCACTTTATTGGCGCCGTGCTTGGTGCGGGTAAACACGAGCACGCGCTTGATAGCCGGGTCTTTCAGGACGTGACGCAGCAGGGCCGGCTTGTCATTTTTATCAACCAGGAACACCGACTGCGTTACGGTGTCGGCGGTGCTCGATACGGGAGTCACGGCTACCTGCACCGGATTGGGGCGCAGGATGGTAGCCGACAATTCCTTGATAACATTCGGCATGGTAGCCGAGAAGAACAAGCTTTGGCGACCAGCGGGCAGCTTGGGCAAGATGCGCTTGATGTCGTGGATGAAACCCATGTCAAGCATACGGTCGGCTTCGTCGAGCACAAACACCTCGATGTGCTGCAAGTTGACGTAGCCCTGGTTCATCAAATCGAGCAGGCGACCGGGCGTAGCCACCAGTATTTCGATGCCGCGCTGCAAGGCCTGCACCTGCGGGTTCTGCCCTACCCCCCCAAAAATAACCGTAGTGCGCAGCTGTGGCAAGTGCCGGCCGTAGGCCTTAAAGCTCTCACCAATCTGGATGGCCAGCTCGCGGGTAGGCGTGAGCACAAGGCAGCGAATGCGCCCGCGCGGGCCCTGGCCACCCTTCTGGGCCTGGGCGGTCTGGTGCAGAATCTGGAGGATGGGCACCGAGAAGGCGGCCGTTTTGCCAGTGCCGGTCTGGGCCACGCCGAGCAGGTCGTGGCCTTCCAGCACCTGCGGGATGGCCTGCTGCTGAATGGGCGTGGGGGTAGTGTAGCCTTCCTCGCCAAGGGCGCGCAGGATGGGCTCAATCAGGTTGAGTTCGTTAAAAGTCATGGGGTCGGGAGCCGCCCGCCAAATTGGCGGCGGCCCGGGCGGGGCAAGCGGAGCGCCCCAGCAGGAAGAAAATTTGAGGATAAAAGAACCCGCGTCGCGCTACTAAACCACGACGTTTTGGGCTCATTGGCCGTATAAGCGGCCGGCAACCGGTCCGCAACCGAACTGCCCGTAGCGGTAAAGGTACCGCTTAATTGAACAAGCTATGAAAATCTCTCAGCGCCGCCGCGTGTACGACGGACATTTTAAGGTATCTGAACTCACCGTGAAAACTGCCGAGGGCGAGGCCTTAAAGCGCGAACGCTTCGAGCCGGGGCAGGCAGTGGCGGCTCTGGTATTCGATACGGCTAAGCAACAGTATTTATTAATACGTCAGTTCCGCGTGGGCCCCGAAGGCGAGCTAGTAGAGATTGCGGCCGGCATGATTGACGAGGGCGAGACGGCCGAAGCAGCCATTCGCCGCGAGCTTCACGAAGAGCTCGGCTACGAGGTTGATGAGCTAACGCAGATTGCGCAGCTTTGGCCCTCGCCCGGCACCAGCGCCGAAACCATCACCGTATTCTATGCCGAAGTGAGCCGACAGACCGGCCCCGGCGGTGGCCTGGCCGCCGAGCATGAGCAGCTGGAGCTAGTGACTTACACCCGCGAAAGCTTGTTTGCTGAGCCCTTCGTGGATGCGAAAACCCTGCTCACCGTGCTGTGGGTACAGCTAAAGAAGTAGCGCGGATTAAAAATCCGCGCTACATACTACTCTACAGTAAGCTGGTATTCAAATATCTGTCTTAGACGCGTGTCATTAATGGAGAGAATATACGGGCCCGGCAAGGCAGGCTTCACAAACGGAACCGCCTGCTGCGCCTGATACAGGTCGCGGCCAAAAAAGCGCCCATTCCCCGTCTTTGGCGTTGCAGCATACACTTCTACGCCATCTTTGGTGCGGGCTGTGAGGGTGAGATAAGCCGGGTCAGCATTTTTGGCACCTTGGCGATGAATGGTGAGTAGCAGCGCGCCACCGGGGGGTAGGGCGTGTAGCCGGCGCTGATAAGTGGTATCGGCCCAGCTATGAATTTTACTCAGCTCCTGAATCTCAGCCAGCATCTCGGCTGGCGAGCGGTAGCACACCCGCGTGTACGTACCCGTGACGTCCGAGTCTTCGTCGGTGTTTTTGGTGATGTTCGCCACAACCGGGCATTCGGGGTCTTTTTGCGCGAACATATAG
>CALMOO010000297.1 GCA_937871705.1 uncultured Hymenobacter sp. | reverse complement strand
TGCCTCTTTTTCCTTAGCTGTTGGCTGCTGGCTACTAGCTGTTAGCTCTTCTGGAAGTAAATTAAACGAGGCTAGGGTAGGGCAAACGACGGACACGACCGAGGAGCGAGCTACCAGCCAACCGCTAGCAGCTACCAGCCCGGATAGATACCGCCTGCGCACCGTGGTGCTCGATGCCGGCCACGGCGGCAAAGACATTGGTTGCTCGGGGCGCTCGGCGCACGAGGCCGATGTGGCCCTGGCCATTGTGCGGGCGCTGGGCCGCCAAATTTCGGACGGCTGCCCCGACGTGCACGTCATCTACACCCGCAAGACCGACGTGTTTATCGAGCTCGATGAGCGCGCTGCTATTGCCAACCGCAACCACGCCGACCTCTTCATCTCGGTGCACTGCAACGCCGGGCCGCAGGGCTCGCGCGGCACCGAGGTGTGGTGCATGGGCCCGCATAAGAACTCCGCTAACTTGGGCGTGGCCAAACGCGAAAACTCGGTTATTCTGCAGGAAAAAGACTACCAGCGCCGCTATGAGGGATTTAACCCAAACTCGCCGCAGGGAAATATATTGTTTTCGCTATTCCAAAGCGCCTACATCACCAACTCGCTGCGCCTGGCTCAGCGCGTCGATAAGCAGTTTCGCACCAGCGTCAAGCGCGGCTCGCGCGGGGTGAAGCAGGCTGGCTTTCTGGTACTTTGGAAATCAACGATGCCCTCCGTGCTTATCGAATCGGGCTTTCTAACCGACCCGACCGAAGAAAACTACCTCGACACCAAAGCCGGGCAGCAGGCCATTGCGGGCGGTATTTTTCACGCATTTCGTGCCTACAAGCGCGAGCTCGAAGGCTTGCCAGCTGAGTAAGAACGGCCGGGCTTAGCATTGGCGTAAACATCCGGCCCGCGTTTACGTTAGGGTGGACTAGGTGGCGCGCTTTTGCATAGCCGCGCATTTCCCTTTCTGCAATTCGAAACCAGCTTTAATCTGCAATACTGTGTCTAAAGAAATCAAGGTTGGCCTGTTGGCCGTAGTGGCGTTGGTAGCGTTGGCAGTGGGCTTCAACTTTTTGCGGGGTAGCAACCTGCTCTCCTCCGACAGAACTTATTACGCCACGTACCCAAACGTTGACGGGCTCAACGTTGGTGCGCCAGTTATTCTCAATGGCATCAAGATAGGCCAGGTCAAAAACCTGGAGCTACAGCCCCAGAACGGTAACGTTGTGCGCGCCGCTTTAGAGCTTCAAAAAGGTGTGACAGTGGGCGACTCTACCAAAGCCGGCCTGAGCGGCTCGCTGCTTGGCTCCAAAACTATTACGCTCATACTCGGCCGCAACAGCAAAGAGTTTAGCGGCGGCGAAAACCTGCGCACGACCACGGCCATTGGCATTGCCGATGCCTTCCAGGCCAAAGCCCTACCCGTGCTCGACACGGTGGGCGCAACGCTGGCGCACATCAATGGCTTTTTGAACAAAGACGCCCAAACCAACATTCAGGGCACGCTGCTGGGCGCGCGCCAAAGCACCGAGGCGCTGCAAAAGCTTATTGTAGCCAACCAGGCCAACATCAACCAGATTACCCGCAACTTCGCCCAAATGAGTGCTGCGCTCAACAAGAGCACGGCCAAGCTTGACCGCATCGCCTCGAACTTCAGCCAACTCTCCGACTCGCTCAAGAACGCGCCGGTAGGTCCAGCCATGCGCCGCCTCAACTCGACGCTGGCCGAAGCCCAGACTACCATGAAGGGTGTTAATACAGCCCTGACCGACCAGAAAGGCTCGCTCGGCAAGCTCATCAACGACACGCTGCTTTATAACAACTTGAACTCGACGGCTGCCAGCACCAACTCGCTGCTGGTCGATTTTAAAGAAAATCCTAAGCGCTACGTGCACTTCTCGGTATTCGGTGGGGGTAAGGACAAGACCAAGAAGGAAACCACCAAAAGCCCCGACGGCACTATCAAGACCGAAACCAAGCAGGTGACTACCCCCCCGGCGGCCCTGAAGTAGAACTTGCCCTTTAGTTTAACTCTACCTTTGAAACCCGCTCTGCGAAGAGCGGGTTTTTTAGTGTTCTACCCCATCCCACCCACTCCCTAGTTATGAACGTCGAGTTCAACCGCAACGAAGACCAACTCAAGCAACTCACCTTTCAGCTTCGCCAAAAGCTGGCCAAAGTCGCCCTCGGCGGCGGCCAGAAACGCATCGAAGCTCACAAAGCCAAGGGCAAGCTCACGGCCCGCGAGCGCATCGAATACTTGCTCGACAAGGGCGCGGCCCAGGTTGAAATCGGCGCCTTCGCCGGCGAAGGCATGTACGCCGACGAGGGCGGCTGCCCCGGCGGGGGGGTAGTAGTAGTAATGGGCTACGTGCAGGGCCGCCAGTGCGTGGTCGTGGCCAACGACGCCACCGTGAAGGCCGGCGCCTGGTTTCCCATCACGGCCAAGAAGAACCTGCGGGCCCAGGAAATCAGCCTCGAAAACAAGCTGCCCATCATCTACCTCGTCGATTCGGCAGGCGTGTACTTGCCCATGCAAGACGAGATTTTTCCCGATAAAGAGCACTTCGGCCGCATTTTCCGCAACAACGCGGTGATGTCGAGCATGGGCATCGTCCAGATTTCGGCCATTATGGGGCCGTGCGTGGCGGGCGGCGCCTACCTGCCCATCATGTCCGACGAGGCCATGATAGTGAGCGGCACGGGCTCGGTATTTTTGGCCGGCTCGTATCTGGTGAAGTCGGCTATAGGCGAAACCATCGACAACGAAGCCCTCGGCGGTGCGGCCATGCACTCCGAGGTATCGGGCGTGACCGACTACAAGTTCGATACCGATGAGGAGGCGCTTACGCACATCCGCAACATCTTCGATAAGCTGGGCGCGCAGCCTACGGCCGGCTTCAGCCGCAAGGCGCCTACCCCCCCCGCACTGCCCGAAGCCGACATCTACGGCCTGCTGCCCTCGGACCGCGCCAAACCCTACGACATGATGGAGCTTATCAACCGCCTGGTCGATAACTCCGAGTTTGAGCCCTACAAAGACCTTTATGGACAGACCCTTATCTGCGGCCTCGCCCGTATTGACGGCTGGGCCGTTGGCATCGTGGCGAACCAGCGCAAGATTGTGAAATCGAAGAAAACCGGCATGCAGATGGGCGGCGTCATCTACTCCGACTCGGCCGACAAGGCCGCCCGTTTCATCATGAACTGCAACCAGAAGCGCATTCCGCTGGTATTTCTGCACGACGTATCGGGCTTCATGGTGGGCAGCCAGAGCGAGCAGGGTGGCATCATCAAGGACGGCGCCAAGATGGTCAACGCCATGGCCAATAGCGTCGTGCCTAAGTTCACTGTCATCATTGGCAACAGCTACGGTGCCGGCAACTACGCCATGTGCGGCAAAGCCTACGACCCGCGCCTCATCGTGGCCTGGCCCACCGCCCAGCTCGCCGTAATGAGCGGCGCCGCCGCGGCCAACACGCTCCTGCAAATTCAAGTTGCGTCGCTTAAAGCCAAAGGCGAAGTCATCACCCCCGAAGCCGAAAAAGAGCTACTCGACCGCATCAAAGCCCGCTACGAAGAGCAACTATCGCCCTACTATGCCGCCGCCCGCCTCTGGGTCGATGCGGTAATTGACCCGCTGGAAACGCGTAAGGTTATTTCGGAGGGAATAGCGGCAGCCAATCATGCGCCGATTGAGAAGGCCTATAATGTGGGCGTTATTCAGGTGTGATAGCTGAATTTAAAACTACTCTGAAAAATGCATGGCGTCCGGGTAAGCATAATAGCGTATGTTGACAATTCTAATCCTGGCTGGGTTAAAGCTGTGTTCTATGATGTACACGGCAGGAAATGGTCAATAATCGAGAAAGCTCCAATTGTGTCGAATGAGTTTCTAGATGGGAATAGTCAATACCCTGTAGCAGGTTCTGTTGCGGGGACAATTATCAGCCATTCTGCCGGAAGTGATAACAAAATTGTTACAATAGATTTAAGTCAGCCTTGGGGCGTATCTACAGAAGATGGGCAAGAAATTTTCAATGTTTTCGAAGAGCAGGTAGTTAAAATTTAGCCACCCATGAAAACCCTCTACCTGCTCGCCGGCTGCAACGGGGCGGGCAAAACCACGGCCGCCTACGCCCTGCTACCCGACTTGCTGGGTTGCCGCGAGTTTGTGAATGCCGATGAGATTGCGCGGGGCCTTTCGCCCTTTCAGCCCGAGAAAGTAAGCGTGCAAGCGGGCCGGCTTATGCTCGGGCGCTTGCACGAATTGCTGGCGGCAGGAGAGGGCTTTGCGCTGGAAACTACGTTAGCCACGCGCATCTACCTGCCCATTATCGAAAAGGCTAAGGCGCAGGGCTATAATGTTAACCTAGCTTTCTTTTGGCTAAACTCGCCGGACCTTGCCGTGGAGCGGGTGCTGGCTAGGGTGCGGGAAGGCGGCCATTCCATACCCGAGCCCGTGATTAGGAGGCGCTACGTTGGTGGGCTGCGGCAGTTTTTTGCGGCTTACCGAATGGCAGTGGATGGTTGGGTGTTGATAGATAATTCTGACGGCACTGGCCAGCTAATAGCGGAAGGTAGCGGCCGCGACTTAACAATACACAATGCCAGCATTTGGCAGCAATTACTTCTTGCGTACCATGTCTAAACAAGAGCAGCAGACACAATTCAGCCGCCAGATTAAATTAGGGGTGGTAGCCGCTTACAACGCTATGCTAGCGTTTAAAAAATACAAGCAGAGCCCAGTCGTTATTTCTCGCGATGGGCAGATACTGCATGTGCCCGCCGAGGAAATGCCTCTACTACCAGAGTCAGGTAAATAGGTCATCAACACAGGTTCGGTGCCGCCTAGCTATCGTTAGCATCAGGTAGCAGCTAAGGGCTCTATACCTTTGTGAGGCAGCCATGAACACCCGGGCTGCCCGTTTCACGAATGCGCATTTCTACTATCACGGGGTTGCTGCTGAGCTTGGCAGCCGGGCGGGTGCAGGCCCAAACGCCGCTCAACCCGGTGCAGCCGTGGGGGAGCTGGTTTATTGGCACGGTGCAGCTGCCGGGCTCGGCCACCAACAAGTGGGGCGGCTTTGCCGAAGTGCAGGCGCGCACCAATGCCGTGTTTCATCAATACTTCTACAACGAGCTGAAGGCGGGGGGTAGCTTCGACATCGACCCAAATTTTACGGTGACGGTAGCCGGCGGGCGCTACTCAACCTCCGACTACCAGGACC
>CALMOO010000296.1 GCA_937871705.1 uncultured Hymenobacter sp. | reverse complement strand
GACCGGTGGCAGGAAGTACCCCGGAACCAGGAAGTAGCCCCGCCCGGCCTCAAAGCTCACCGGAATCCCCTGCTCGCCCAGCGCCCGGATGTCGCGGTACACCGTGCGCACGCTGATACTAAAGTGCGCGGCTAGGCGCTCGGCCGGCACGTAGCGCTGGGCTTGCAGCCGGGTAACCAGGCCAAACAGGCGGTCGATGCGGTTCATAAGCGGGCAGGTAACCGCCAAGCAAGTGCGGAAGGTAGTCGGGGTCCTCTCAGAAAACGGAAAATATAGCACACTAAGCACCTGCAACCCTTGGGCAGATAGTAAGGTTGGGCGGACCACCTCTCAGGACAACACCCCGTGCTTAACTAAAGCTGCCCGCAGTTGAACCGGAGACGCAAACGTGATGCGGGTAAGCCCAGCGGTTTCGGCGGCATGGACGTTGGCCGGGTTGTCATCGATGAACAGCGTATGAGCCGGGTCAAGGGCATAGCGCCGTAGTAAAGTCTGATAAATAGTAGGAAAGGGCTTCCGCGTCTTTTCCTCGCCCGATACCACAATACCCTCAAACCAGGCCAAGAAATCGGGCGATGGTCTAGGCCGTGGTGATAGTATATTTGGCTATGCTCCAGACAACCCTCACCTGCGCCAAATGTGGCAGCTCGGCGCTGCGCAAGAACGGAACCAGCGGCGGCAAGGCCAAATACTAGTGCAAAAGCTGTCGCCACCAAGCGGTGCTAGCACCTGCCGCGCCCGCACGAGCTGCGCGTTACGAACAGGCAGCCAAGCTGTTAGTAGAGCGTAATTCGCAGCGTAGCATTGTCCGCGTAACAGGCGTGGCCCGGATGACCATTGCCCAACTGGCAAAAAAAAGCGCAGGCCACCCGGCCGACCTTACCCCCGCCACTGGCCGGGTAGGAAACGGCGCTGGAGCTGGCTGAAAGGTGGACGTTTGTAGGCCGCAAAGGCTGTGGCTGGCCGTCGAGCGCCCTACGCGGCGCATCGTGGCCTGGGTGCTGGGCTGTCGGGGCGCGGCGACAGCCCGCCGCCTATGGCAGGCACTTCCTGCTCATTATCAACCCAATACGACGTGCTATACCGACGAATGGGAGGCCTACGCCAAGGTATTGCCTCCGGCAGCCCACCGGCTCAGCCCGAAGGGCAGCGGAGCAACGAGCATTGTGGAGGCACTCAATTGCTCGCTGCGACAGCGCTGTGGCGTGTTGGTAAGCAAGTCCTGCTCATTCAGCAAGTTGCAAAGTATGCATCAAGTACGAATTCAATTGTGTATAGATGCGCACAACAACAGGCTCACCAGAACTTAGACCACCACCCTTGTTTTTTGCTACACAACCCAGGTGTCATTTATACCAAACTTTTAACCTAGGCCCGGTGAGCGTGACCGGCGCGGGCGACTGCGCAGTGCCCGCGCTGGTCGCGCTCACTTGCTGAAGTAGGCGATGATTTGCTCGGCGATGCGCGCGCAGTCCTCTTCGAGCGCGAAGTGGCCGGTGTCGAGGAAACGAACGTCCGCTTTGGGCAGGTCGGCCCGGTAAGCATTGGCCCCGGCAACCAGGAAGATGGGGTCATTCTCGCCCCAGGTAATCAACGTCTTCGGCTGGTGCACTTTGAGGTACTGGTGCCAGGCTGGGTATTGCCGAATGTTGTCATAGTAATCGACAAGCAGCGCCTGCTGAATCCGGTGCGGCTCCGGCAGGGCCTGCACCCAACTGTCCACGCTATAGCTGGTCGGGTCAATAGCCGACACATCGCGCACGCCGGTCAGGTACTGAAACTTCGTGCCGCCCGGCGACAGCATCTGGTCCAGCCCGGCCAGGGCCTTGGCATCGAGGGGGCCTTCAGCCCGCGCCCGCATTTGCTTCAGCATGTCGGGCGCGATGCCCACTTCGTAGGCATTGGCGTTCTGGATGATGAGACCCGTAACTTGCTCCGGGTGGGCCGCGGCGAGGCGGAAGCCCACCGGACCCCCAAAGTCATGCAAGTAGAGCGTGTACTTGCCGAGCCCGACCACCTGGGCGAAACGGCCCATCACCTGGGCGAGGTGGGCGAAGGTGGGCGGGAAGACCGCCGCGCTGGGTGCGTCGCTGAAGCCGAAGCCGGGATAGTCCGGCGCCACGACGTGGAAGCGGGCGCTCAGCAGCGGGAGCAGGCTGCGGAACTCGTGCGACGAAGCGGGGAAGCCGTGCAGCAGCAGCAGCGTGGGCTTCGTGCGGTCGCCGGCCTCCCGGTAGAAAATGTGGACGCCGTCGACTGACACCGTGTGGTAGTGGACCTGGGTGTTCTCACTGGCGGTGGCCGTCTGGGCCACGGCGGCGGAGGGGGTGCCGGTCACCGCCGCGACGCCCAAGGTGGTGGCAACTGCCACGCGCACGAGGCAAGCGTTGGCACTGGTGAGCCGATGGAAAATGGCGCTAAACAGCGCAAAAGGGATGGTATGCATGAGGAGGGATGCTGATTAAAACATGCTGTTTTGGTTGGCGGCGTGGTCGGGGATGGCCTGCTTCACGTCCCAATGCTCCACTATCTTCCCGCGCTCCAGGCGAAAGATGTCGACGATGGCATTGCCACGGTCGGCGGGCCGCAGCTTCTCCTGCACGTGCAGGATGACGAAGTCGCCATCAACGAATACCTGGCGAATGGTGCTGTGCGCCTGCGGATAATGCTGGCACAGGTACGCCACGAACCCGGCGAAGCCATGCGGGCCATCCGTCGCCGCGGGGTTGTGCTGCACGTAGCGTTCGCCGAAGTAGCGGGCCGCGGCCGCATAGTCCTTGCGGTTAAGACCGGCCTCGTAAAAAGCCAGCACGACGCGCTTGTTCTGCTCGGCGCGGCTTTCGGCTACTTGACTCACCTGCGCTCGGTTCAGGGCCAGGCCAGCCAACAGGATTACGCCCACGCCAATGGCCCAGTTGCTGGCCGCAGCCCTGGATTTGACCAGGGCTTTTATAAAATTCAGCATAATTTAGTATGTAGTTTTAATTTTTTAGGAGGTAGTGGCATCCCACCATCCTTGACCGGCTCATGTTGCAGAGAAAGGCCCGGCTACCGCCAGGATGGCGATCACCATCAGGAGTTTGAAGGCGACG
>CALMOO010000295.1 GCA_937871705.1 uncultured Hymenobacter sp. | reverse complement strand
CGAGCAGCTGGCAGAAGGCCAACCCCAACTGGGGTATTTCGGTGGGCATCGAAGACATTACCCGCAAAGGCAACAAGGCCCTAAAAGTGGCCTCTGCCCGCGGCAACTTTAAAACCAAGCACCTCAATGTCTGGGTGAATGCCAACGAAGCCTGGATGGACATGCAGGCGTGGGACGCCGCCGCCGACCCCAGCCTAAAGCTGGAGCAGTTCGCGGGCGAAGAATGCGTGGGTGCGGTTGACTTGGCCACCAAGGTAGACGTGGCGGCGCTGGTGCTGCTGTTTCGACGCGGCGAGCGCTACTATCTGTTTCCGTTGTTCTGGCTGCCCGAAGTCGCCGCCGAGGGGGAAGAGAATGCCCACTATGCTGGCTGGGCCAGCGAAGGTCACCTGCACTTGACGCCGGGCAACGTGACCGACCACAACGCCATTCAGGAGCGCGCGCGCCAGTTAGCTGCCGCTCACCAGTTGCGCACGCTCGGCTACGACCCCTGGCAGGCCCACAAGTTCGCCACGGAGCTAGCCGAAGAGGGCATGGCCGTGAGCGAGTACCGCATGACAGTGCAGAATATGAGTGAGCCTATGAAAGAGCTGCACGCACTCATTATTTCGGGCAAGCTCACCCACGACGGTAACCCCGTGATGGGCTGGATGATGAGCAACGTGGTAGCCCACACCGATGCGAAAGAAAACATCTTCCCGCGCAAGGAAAACCCCAAGAATAAAATCGACGGCCCAGTGGCGGCCATCATGGCCTTGGGCGAGTGGCTGACTGGCGAAGCGGAGAGTGAGTATATCTACGACGACGGCCGGGAACTGCTAATTTTATAAGTACTTTTGTCATGGCTACCCGTGGATATCTGGGTTCAAGTCCCGGTCGGTAAGGCTGCTTCGTGCATAAGAACAATCCATCCGGTCGTTTAATGTAGGACGTCCCGTAATGCCAGCCCCGCCTAACCGGCGGGGCTTTTTTGGCTACAACCTAATTGTACTTTAGCGGCTTTCCCCCGCTTTCCCCCGCCATACGTTGCAGGCCGCTTAGGACTCGTCGGAGCTTTGACGCAGTTCAAGCCCTCTATGCGTCTAGACTTCTGGAATAATTCTGCGGTAAGCGACAACAGCACGCCCCTGCGCGCCGCCATTACGGCTGAGCGCGAAGGTCGGGGGGCTGCCGATGCCGTGCAGGCGTACAGTGATGATACGTACGAGCGGCTAGCCGCCGTGCTAGGTATCGGGATGGGCGGCACCGTGGGCGGGGTAACGGTCAATGAACGCAACGCGCTGGGCTTTGCGTCGGTCTGGGCTTGCGTGCTGGCCATCAGCCAGGATCTGGCCGCCCTGCCCTGCCAGATCTACCAAAACCTGCCGACCGGCGGCAAAGCGCAGGTGAGCGGCCACCCAGCCAGTCGGGTGCTGAACCTGCAAGCCTCCCCGCTGCAGAATGCCATGCCGTTTCGCATGGTCATGCACGCCACCGTTTTACTGCACGGCAACGCCTACGCGCTGATAAAATACGGCCCGAAATACACGATTAAGGCCGTTTTTTACAAGCACCCCACCCAGACGGAGGTACTCATAAGCGACGGGCGGCTCTACTACCGCTTTGCGGGCGACTCGGCCATCTACCAGGATTACGAGGTGCTGCACCTGCGCGGCTTGTGCTTAGACCAAAACGGCATCATGGGGTTGTCGGTGCTGAGCCTGCACCGCGAAAACATCGGCACCGGCCTTGCGGCGCAGCGCACCAGCGCTCGTTTTTACGATAACGGGGCCAAGGTGAGCGGCACGCTCGAAACCGATAACTTGCTCAAGCCCGAAACCATCGCGCGGCTCAAAGAGCAGTTTGCCAGCCAGTACGGCGGGGCCGATAACGCCGGCAAGGTGATTACGCTGGAGCAGGGCCTCAAATTCAAGTCTATTGGCTTGCCCCCAGCGGATGCGCAGTTTTTGGATACGCGCAAGTTCACGGCCCGCGAAGTGGCCAGCATGTTCCGGGTGCCCGCCCACAAGATGGGCGATTTGGAGCGCTCGACGAACAACAACATCGAGCAGCAGGGCATTGACTACGTGCAGAATTGCCTTACCCCCTGGGCCGTCAGCACCGAGCAGGAATACCAGCTCAAGCTGCTGCGCACGACGGAAGTCGACACGCACTACTTCAAGCACAATTTCAACGGGTTGCTCCGCGGTGATGCGGCAGCCCGCGCCACCTACTACGGCAAAATGACTGACATCGGCGCCTACTCCATCAATGAGGTGCGGGCGCTCGAAGACATGAACGGTATTGGCGACCCGGGTAATGTGCGCTTCGTACAGGTCAACCGCCAAACCCTAGAAAACGCCATGCTGGCTAAGCCCGACACTACTATTAAGCCGGCACCCGGCACCCCGCCTAATGAGTAAGCTACACCTGCCCGAAGGCCGCGAACTGCTGCAAATGGCCACAAGCGTAGATCTGGAATACCGCACCCTTGAGGGCGGCACGCAAGAAGTGGCAGCTTTTACTGGGCAGGCTGTCGTGTGCGGCAAGCGCTCGCTCGAATTAGGCCCTAAAGAGTTTCGCTTCGTCGAGATAATCGACGAGCGCGCCCTTGACGAGGCTGACTTGACCGAAGTCGAGGGGGTCTTTAATCACAACCCAGATATTTTACTCGGCCATACGCGCGCCAACACCCTCACCCTAGCCCGCGCGGCGGACGGAGGGTTGACCTATCACATCCCATTCGATGGCGAAGACCCCGACCACCACCGGGTGGCGCGCAAGATTAAGCGGGGCGAAGTGGCGGGCAGCTCATTTGTCTTCAGTGTGGTGCCGGGCACCGACCAGTGGACAGAAGAGCGCGCTACCGATGGTGCCAAGGTGCGCCTGCGCCGCGTCATGAAAATCAAGAAGCTCTACGACGTGTGCCC
>CALMOO010000294.1:3328-6343 GCA_937871705.1 uncultured Hymenobacter sp. | reverse complement strand
GCCGTGTACAGCACCGGGGTCTCAACGCCCCACAGCTTGGGCTGCGGCACCACCAGGTTTTGCTCAAACATCAGCCCGTCGGTCTGGGCGAGGGGGGTAGTACTAGTCGCCACCACCTGGCCCGCCGGGTCACGAATCTCGGTCTGCAAGCGCAGCGCCTGAAACGCCCCGCCGGGCACTTCCACCTGCGTTTTCAGCTTCACCTTGGCGAAGTTGGCGTTTATTTCGGGGGTAGTGAGGTAGGTGCCCCACACCGGAATGTGCACGTCGTCGGTCACAATCAGGTGTACGTTGCGGTACAAGCCCGCCCCAGGGTACCAGCGCGAGGCCTCCGGCTGGTTTTGCAGCCGCACGGCCAGCGTATTAGGCCCGCTGGCATTCAGGAAAGACGTAATATCGAGCGAAAACGAGTTGTAGCCGTACGGCCAAAAGCCCGCTTCCTTGCCGTTTATAAACACGTGCGCGTTGCTCATTGCGCCGTCAAACAGCAGCACCACACGCTTGCCCGGCCCCAATTCTGGCACCGCCAGCTGCCGCCGGTACCAGCCCGTGCCCACAAAGGGTAGCCCGCCCGTGCGGCCCGCCTTCAGCGTCGCCGTTTTTTCGTTGTTCTGCTCAATCTTAACCGCTTGCAAGTCGTTGTTGCCGTCAAACGGCCCGGCAGCCGCCCAGTCGTGCGGCACACTTACCGTCTGCCACTTAGCGTCTTTGAAGGCTGGGTTGGCCGCATCGGGCACGTCGCCTTTTGAAAATTTCCAGTTTGTACTTAGCACGTATTCGTGCCGGGTTTGGGCCGTCGCTGAGTGGGAGGCTGCCAGGAGCAGCACGGCGGCCATAGCTTTTAAAGGAGACATAAGCGCAAAGGGAGGGGGTAGGAACTTGCCGCCCGCAAGCTACGCCTCGCTGCCCGCTCTTGGCGCTTGCCTAATAGGATTCATAAGTTAAAAAATTGTTCTAGAGCTTTTCCCAAGTCACTATGATACAGTTAGAAGTAGTGACCCAAGAGCTTCGAAACTGCGCTAGTACACAGCCAGCTCAAAGCCTAGCTCTTTTGCCAGTTGGCGCGCCGCCTCGGCTTGCTCTTCCGCAACCAAGCTCAGCGGATAGGCATCGCTATCGAGTGTGAGCAGCACCAACGCCAGCCCCAACGGCTCCAGCGCCTCCTGCAACGCATCTAGCTGCTCGGGCCCACCCACGCTACGGCCAGCTGCTCGGGCCACCTTAACCGAAGTCGTTCGCTTTTGCTGCGCTAGAAGTTCATTTAATCCCTCAGCCATATCCGCGGCCGTGTCTTGCAAATCGTATTCCCAAAGCAAGTCCTCGCTCAGCAGCGCGTCAACTAGCGCTACATCGCGCAACTCTTGTGCGGGCAGCGTCGCCACAATACCACGCTCCTCCAGTTCCTCCGCAAACTGCTCTTGGTAGGCGGCCGGATTGCCGAGCGCCAACGCCAGCCGCTCAGTTATACGCTGGGTAGCTGTCGCATCAGTCAAGGTAAAAAGCTGTACAAATTGGGTTAATGTCGTGTCATTCATAAGGAAAGAGGGGGGTAGGAAGCCTCAAGCAAGAGGTAAATAAAAAAGGCGCAGCAGTTGCCGCGCCTTTCTCCAAACTGATTACACCCGAATCTGCGAAATCAGTTTAATCCGTTAAATCTGCGGTCTACTCAGCCGTCTTGGCGTAGCGCAGGCGCTCGTTTTCGTCGAGCAAAATCTTGCGCATCCGTACCGATTTCGGCGTCACTTCCAGGTATTCATCCTTCTGGATGTATTCCATGGCTTCTTCCAGCGAAAACTGACGCTTCGGAATAATCTTGGCGTTATCATCCGTGCCCGAAGCACGCATGTTGGTCAGTTTCTTGCCTTTCTGAATATTGATGGTCAAGTCGTTAGGACGGGTGTGCTCGCCGATAACCTGGCCAGCGTATACTTCCTCGCCTGGGTCCACGAAGAACGAGCCACGGTCCTGCATCTTGTCGATGGTGTAAGCGGTGCCCGGACCGGTTTCCAGCGAAATCAATGAGCCCGCGATGCGGCCTGGAATCGGACCTTTGTGCTCCTCATAGTCCACGAAGCGGTGGTTCATGATGGCTTCGCCGCCCGTGGCCGTCAGTACGTTATTACGCAAGCCAATAAGGCCGCGCGAAGGAATGTTGAATTCCAAGTGCTGCAAGTCGCCCTTCGGCTCCATGATGGTCATTTCGCCTTTGCGCATGCTCACCAGCTCGATAACCTTACCAGCCGACTCCTCGGGCACGTCCACTACCAGCAGCTCGATAGGCTCGAGGCGCTTGCCGTTTTCGTCTTCCTTGAACAACACCTGGGGCTGACCCACTTGCAGCTCATAGCCTTCGCGGCGCATGGTTTCAATTAGTACCGACAAGTGCAAGATGCCGCGGCCAAACACAAGGAAAGTATCCTCTTTGTCGGTGGCCTCCACGCGCAGCGCGAGGTTCTTTTCGGTTTCTTTGAACAGACGGTCGCGCAAGTGACGCGAGGTCACAAACTTACCTTCCTTACCGAAGAACGGCGAGTTGTTGATGGTGAACAGCATGTTCATCGTCGGCTCGTCGATGCTGATGCGCTCGAGCTGCTCGGGATTCTCAAAGTCGGCTAGCGTATCGCCGATGTCGAAGCCTTCGATGCCGGAAACGGCGCAGATTTCGCCGCTGCTTACCGACTCAACTTTTACGCGGCCCAGGCCTTCAAACACGTGCAGCTCGCGGATTTTTACTTTCTTAACGCTGCCATCAGCTTTCATTAAGCTCATATTAGCGCCTTCCGTCAGCGTACCGCGGTGTACACGGCCAATGGCAATGCGGCCCACAAACGCCGAGTAGTCGAGCGACGTAATCTGCATCTGAGGCGTGCCTTCCAGCACTGGCGCGGGCGGAATAGACGCTACCACGGCGTCGAGCAGCGGAATGAGGTTATCGGTTTTGTGCTTCCAATCGGTGCTCATCCAGCCTTGCTTGCTAGAGCCGTACAGCGTCACGAAATCAAGCTGGTCTTCGCT
>CALMOO010000294.1:2018-3318 GCA_937871705.1 uncultured Hymenobacter sp. | reverse complement strand
AGGTTGAACATGAGGTCAAACACCTGCTCGTGCACCTCGTCGGGCCGGCAGTTTTCCTTGTCCACTTTATTTACCACCACAATGGGCTTCAGGCCCAAATCGATGGCTTTGCCCAGCACGAAACGCGTCTGCGGCATGGCGCCTTCGAAGGCATCCACGAGCAGCAGCACACCGTCGGCCAGCTTCAACACGCGCTCTACCTCACCGCCAAAGTCGGCGTGACCAGGGGTGTCGATAATATTGATTTTCACGCCATTATACCGTACCGACACGTTTTTCGATACGATGGTAATGCCGCGCTCACGCTCCAAGTCGTTGTTGTCAAGGATAAGGTCGTCGAAGTGCTGGTGCGCGTCGAAAATCTTAGAAGCGTGGATGATTTTATCTACCAAAGTCGTCTTGCCGTGGTCAACGTGGGCAATGATGGCGATATTCCGAATGTTCTGAGTCATACGTATGTTTTTGCGGCCGCAAAGGTACGGATTTTCAAGCAGAAAACCCTGTTGTCCTTTTATTATCTACTTACATAACGCTATGTAACAGGGCAATTGTTCCTAACAGGCCCGCTAGGAAGCAGTTCGCTGGTTCATTTAGTATAGCCTCCGTCGTGTCGCCCTACCCCCATCCGAACGCCCAAGTAGTTACGTTTGTTAAGCCCTACAACCACACTTAACCTAAGCTGCTTTCTCATGCGCTTTCCCTTGCTTTCGCTCCTTCTAAGTGCACTGGCCTTCACCCCGGCCTGCTCGCAGAGCCACGCCGACCAGGCTAACACCGTGGCCGCGGTGCCAGCGGGCCCGCACGGTGCGTCGGTTACAACGGCTAAATATCCGCAGCCGCAACCCGTGACGGGCAAGGCCGGCGAGTTTTCGGTTGTAAAATCGGACGCCGAGTGGAAAAAGCTCCTTACCCCCGCGCAGTACTACATCTTGCGCGAGCAGGGTACCGAGCCGCCTTTCCACAATAAGTACTTCGACAACCACGCGGCCGGCGATTATTACTGCGCCGCCGACCACAATCTGCTGTTCTCGTCGGGTACCAAATTTGAGTCGGGCACAGGTTGGCCGAGCTTTTTCGCCCCGGCTACTGGCACGAGCGTCAAAGTAAAATCTGACGAAAGCTTTGGCATGAGTCGCGATGAGATTGTGTGTGCCAAGTGCGGCGGCCACCTCGGCCACCTCTTCGATGATGGCCCCAAGCCCACCGGCCAGCGCTACTGCATGGACTCGGACGCCATGCTGTTTGTGAAGAAGTAATTCTGAACTCCTTGCCCCGACTTTCGTTTAACAAAGGCGGCCCA
>CALMOO010000294.1:0-2008 GCA_937871705.1 uncultured Hymenobacter sp. | reverse complement strand
CCGCTTTTTTGTTGACTATCATGCCCTTCCGCTACACTTTTCGCTTAGCTTGGCTGGTGCTGCCCGCGCTGCTGGGTAGCTGCACCGCCACCGAGCAAACCGCCGAAAATGCCGCTCCCCGCAGCCAGCCCCTACCCACCCAGGTGAGCTCCGACGCCGACCGCCGTGCCCTCTACGAGTCTAACGGCACGAATACCCAGGCTGGCGCGCCCGTGCCCGATGCTACTCCTAACGTGATGCGCCTCGGTGAAAATGCCGCCGACATCAACCGCCGCAAGCGCCCCGAAACAATCAATACGAACGACCCCAACCTCACTACCCCCGAAACCCGCCTTCAGCGCATCGACCAAGTGGCGGCCGATACGCTGCGCCGCCCGTAGCAGCTGGTATTGTTTCTTAAGCGAGCAATAAAAAACGGCCCGTTTCCACCCCTGGAAACGGGCCGTTTTTAAACCAAGTTGCTGCTCTTAGGCATTGTCGAGGGCCACGCCGTCGTTAGAGGTAGCCACTGTGTTGTCGTTGGCTGTTGTCAATTCGGTGCTCGCGCCATTTGCGCGCTTGGGTCGGCCAGGGCCACGGTTCACCGTAGCAGCAGGAGTGCCGGCAGCTTTGCGCGAGCTGCTTGCCGGGCGGCTGGCTTGTTTAGGGGGGGGAGGGGCCTGGGCCGCCGCGGCTTTGCCTGCCGAATTGCTTTTTTTGCTTTTCGTACTGGGTGTAGTCCTTGAATTATCAGTAGCTTGGTTAGTGGCGCCTGCTTCGCCATTCTGAGCTGCTGGCGCCGGAAAATTCAGGTCGCTGCTGCGGCCCGGCGCGATAGAATCGTAGTGCCGCACTATGGTGTGCAGCGCCTGCTCAAACATGCGCTCCGTGTCCACATCAAGGCGGCGGGTAGCATCCTTTACTACTTCTTTCAATTTGTCCTTCGTTTCTTTGCGGATGCGCGCCACCACTTCACTCATGCGCACATCCAACTCTTTTTGCAGCTGCTTGGCGGCCGTTTTTAGGTTTTGCTTTTGGCTGGCCTTGCTCTCGGCGCGGTCGTTGTTCAAGGCTTTCTCAGCTTGGCGGCTAACCTTATCAGCCTTGTGCTGGGCTTTCTCCTGCGGAGTGCGTTTGGTGGATGCAGTGGCTGAGGCAGCCTCTACCTTGTCTTTCTTGGCCATGTGGATGTGTGAAGAAGGGTTAGGAGTTTTGAAATGAAAGAAGGTCAGAATGATAAGCTGCTAAGGGACATCTGCACGAAATATAATTATTAAATTAATTAGGAAACGGAACAGTAGGTCTTTTGTTGAAGATAGCAGCTTTTTCCAGGCATTTCCTTCGAGTAGTTTTGTGAATTAGGCACTAAACCAAATTGAATCAGGCAGCCCGTAAACTATTAGGTAAACTACCACTTAGAGGCACTTGGGTTCTGATTAGATAAACTTGTAATGACTACACTTCCAGAACGTTATACTGTAACTGCGGCGCTGCCATATGCCAATGGCCCTGTGCATATTGGCCACTTGGCTGGCGTTTATTTACCAGCTGATATCTACGTGCGCTATTTGCGTGCGCAGGGCCGCGACGTAAAATTTATTTGCGGCTCCGATGAGCACGGCGTGCCTATTACCATTCGGGCCCAAAAAGAGGGAGTAACGCCCCAGCAAATAGTCGATAAATACCACGCTATTATTCGCGATTCCTTCCGCGATTTTAATGTGTCGTTCGATGTGTATTCGCGTACTTCCTCTAAAACGCACGCCGAAGTTTCGAGCGAGTTTTTTAAGAAACTCTACGCCGACAATAAATTTATTGAGCAAACTACGCAGCAGCTCTACGACGAGCAAGCCAACCAGTTTCTGGCTGACCGCTACGTAGTTGGCACCTGCCCCAACTGCGGCAACGAAAATGCCTACGGCGACCAATGCGAGCGCTGCGGCACGTCGCTTAGCCCTACCGAATTAATTAATCCGCGCTTGATGCTCAGTGGCAATACACCCGTGCTGCGCGATACCCGGCATTGGTT
>CALMOO010000293.1 GCA_937871705.1 uncultured Hymenobacter sp. | reverse complement strand
CTACTATCCATGGCTCTTGAAAAACCTTATTATTGTCACCCGCATGCTTTAGTAGAAACCACTGATATTGGGGAGGGAACACGGGTTTGGGCCTTTGTACACATATTGCCGGGGGCGACAATTGGTAAGTACGGCAACATCTGCGACCATTGCTTTATTGAAGGCAAGGTGCATATTGGAGACAATGTAACGTTGAAATGTGGCGTGTATCTGTGGGATGGCATTACGCTGGAGAACAATGTTTTTGTAGGACCTAACGTAGTATTTACCAATGACCTACGCCCGCGTAGTAAAAATGCCTCCTACCAACTACAAACAACGCTAATCAGAGAGGGCGCCTCGCTGGGAGCTAACTCGACGATTCTGGCCGGTATTACCGTAGGACGCTACGCGATGACGGGCATCGGGGCAGTGGTGACGCGTGACGTACCCGACTATGCACTGGTGTATGGTAATCCGGCGCGGCAACACGGCTGGGTAGATGAGCAGGGTGAGAAGCTGACGGCAGTGGAGCCAGGAAAGTGGATTTCGTTGGATGGTAAGCGCCATTACCAGGAGACGGAGAATGGGTTGCTACTTCAGCAATAAGGAGCCTGCCTATACTATACTGCTTATGGCTACTTCTGCACTTGTCAGCATTGGTATTGCATCCTACAATAATGCTTCTTACCTGGAAGAACTCCTGGAAAGTATTCGACAGCAAACCTATTCTGCTATCGACTTAGTAATTGTAGACGACTGCTCGCCGGATAATTCGGCAGAGGTAATTACGCGCTGGTTAGTGCGCACAGGCTACCCAGCTACTTTCATCCAGCACGAAAAGAATCAGGGTATTGTGCGTACGTTCAGCGACTGCCGCACCTATGCAAAGGGAGAGTACATTTCCTTAATAGGCTCTGATGACGTACTGGCCCCGAACATGATAGCGGAAACAGTAGCTGAGTTCGAACGCCAAGGCGCTGATTGTGGAGCAGTTTATGCAGACTGCCGAGTGATTAATTCGGAAGGCGCAGAGCTTTCGTCAAGCTTCCTGCACTTCTTCGACCCAAAATTTGCCGATAATCCACCGCAGGGTAATCTTATTGTACCACTGCTGACAGGCTTTTATTTGCCTGCGCTCACGGCTACCATGCGTCGTAGCGCCCTCGACCAAGTGGGCGAATACGATTTAGGGCTTTACTCGGAAGACCTTGATATGTGGCTGCGGCTGTCGCGACAGTTTAGCTTTGTATATCTGCCGCTCAACTTAGGAGCTTATCGTGTGCATAATGCTTCGGCTGTATACACCAATCGGATTGCTTTAAATGAAACATACTTTCGCATCTACCATAAGGGTTATTTTGAAGGTGATGCTGAATGGAAAGCTGCTCGTCAAAATTTAATCGACCAAGCCGAGCACTACTACGCTAGTAAAGGTCCGGAGGTACCGTCTAAACTCTGGTACGCCTTCAAGGAAACGAAAAGCTCAAAGATGGCGCTGTTCTGGATGTTAGCCAGATTAGGTATAGGCTACGACGCAGTTCAGCGGCTGTTAAAACTTAAGAATGTTTAGGAATACTCTCGCTTACAAAAAATAGAATAATTGCCAAATTAGCGTACAGCCTTTACCAGCATAGAGTGTCAAACTCTGTTCTTTTATTATGATGTATGCAATGATATTGGAAGTGTCGTATGCTGGTTGTCGGGTTTATACAACCATGTACCTAACGAGGCCAGTTGAACTAGGTACTAGCTCGACTGAGCTGAAGACAGTTGGTGCCGACGCAGCTGTGATTATTCATGCCTAGATAGCTAATGGACATTCTAATTAAATCTTTCAATCGACCTTACTATCTGGACCGTTGCTTACGGAGCATCTATGAACATATAGCAGGAGACTTCGTTATCAAGATTCTAGATGATGGCACACCGCCTGCCTATTTAACTCGTATTCAGCAGCTATACCCTCAGGTAAAAGTGCTGCACTCGCCGCAGTATGAAACTAAGGTAGCTGCCATCGCCGCCAACATCACCGAGGGAGTACCCTATAAACAGAAAAAGATACCGACTGATTTCTGGGTTAAGGCTGTCGCCGACAGTTCTGATTATTTCTTACTACTTGAAGACGATATCTGGCTGACAGGGAAGGTAGAGATTACAGCGGTAGAACAAGCCATGCGTAATGAACATATGGCACTGTTGCGTCTATCATGGCAAGGGAACCCAGCCCTAATAGAGGGGGCTCACAAAGTAGTGGATGAACAGGTTGAAGAGATTATTCCTCAAATAAGCCGCTGGCGCAAGTTTATTTTTACTAACCAATTAAAATCACGCTCATTAGGATATCGCTTGGGATTCTTTCGAAATATTATGCCCTACCAGCTGCCAATTTATGTGCTTTATGCGGTTGCGTCGGCCTTTTTTAGCAAAGAATATTGGCTTCATCTTTGGCAAGGAGCTGGGGAGCAAGTGTTAGAGGAATATCAGTTGCGAAAGGCTCTAAACTGGTATCATCACCCACATAACCATATGCACAGTCGCTACGCTAAGCTGCGGACTGAAAAAGCAGAAACCTCTTATCTTACGTCTACCAACAACAACTACACCGATTTAAAGTGTGATATGATGTTAATTAATCACTTATTAAATCAAGCTTGGTTAAAAGGTGAACTGAATAGTATAGAAGGCTGGCCCAAGGATTTTAGCTTGCCCTACTTAATGCAGTTTTTAAGCGTTATTCCTCAGGCTGAGGAATTAAAAGTAGAATGGCATGATTGGATAAGTCGTTTTAAAGATGACTACCGTAAATTAGGTTGCATAGTTGATTAGGAAACCTATACCTATTGAGTCTATGGATTGCTGTACGGTTTAGTTAGATGTGTGAGAGCTAGCCATTGTGCTTGAAAGTAATAGGTATTATCTACACTTCTGATTTGCCTTATATATTTAATAAATAACACAGGTTTAAATTTTCGACGAAGTAAATTATAGGTGAGGGCTGCTAACTCTCTACTGGCAATAGATAGCATTTCGGATTTTGCTTCCAAACTTGCTATTTTGTTAAAAACAAAAGCAAAGCATCTTTGACGTTCTAACAGGTCTCTGCTGTCATTATTGCTTTTCTTACTGGCATTATTGCTGTGTTCTCGATAATTACTTAGACAGGCAGCTTGATAGGAAATACCGCCTTGCAAGCACATCTTTTGGTACATGAGCCAGTCGCCAGTGTATCGATAACTATTATCGATGCCACCAGCGCTTAGCATGGCTTTTTTCCGAAAAAGGACAGAACTTGCGTTATTTATGGTGCAAGTTTTTGAAAGATAGTTGTCTAGCTCCGTTTGACCTGCCACAATAAAGTCTTCACTCCAGTGGGTTGTTTGAAAAGAGGCATTTTTCCATTCGGCAGTTGTGCCAAGTGGCTGATTATGTTCGTCTACAATTGTTGAATTGCAGTAGGCTAATACCAAAGATGGATTTGATTCCAAAACTGTTACTAGCTTTTTTAAAAAATCTAGCTCTGCGAAATCATCGCTTTCAGCAATCCATATATATTCTCCTTTTGATAGCTCCAGACCCTTCTGCCATTGAAAAAAAGTGCTACCACTATTCTCCTTATTAAAGAAAGCACTGACTTGCGAAAAATTTGCTACATATTGATTGATAACTTCTTGGCTATTGTCAGTTGAGCAATCATCAAGAATAATGAGTTCAAAACTAGTAAAACTTTGATTGAGCACACTTTCTATTCGCTGAGGCAGATACTGGGCGTGATTAAAGCTAGGAATTATAACACTGACTTTGGGCAATCTATCCATGAGCAAAGATTTTAAATCTATTTATATGCGCCGAACTTATTGTTGGAAAATACTAGGAATGGCCACAAAATTAATGGCTTAATCACTTTGCACGCTTACACAAGCATAGGCCCGGAATGGTATATCGTCGAGCCATACTGACACAAACATAGCCAAGGAGAGCGGCTGGCAGGTCTTCTACCTACACGAGCAACGTAAGTTTGCTCAAATGCTACCAGCAGCAGCTGAGATGGTCGGGTAAGGATGGACATGGAGAAAGTGATTTTCCCTGTCACAGAAGCAGAAAAATCAGCCGGAAACGGCAGTGAATCAAGTATGATGTGACCTTTCGGGCTGAGGCGGTTCGCCGCGTAACGCAGGAGGGGCAAGCGGCGCGCGTGAGCGAAGCGCTGTTGGGAGGCTGCGTGCAAGGCGGGCTGCTTACACCCGCCTCGCACGCAGCGAATCTCTGGAACAAGAAAATAAGAACTTGCGAGCACAGTTAGCTGGCGCTGAAATGGAGCACGATATTCGAAAAGTGTTGACCATCGCTCAAGTAACTGAAGCGCGCTTTTACAACCAGTAGGCTGATGAGTGCTTCATTTTCATAGGGCTACATGCTGGTTGCTAGCTGCCAATAATGCCAACTGCTGAGTGTTCGCCAGCGGCTGCTATGCATGACGTAAGCGTGCCGTCACGTTGGCGGTTAAACCAGCGCCTGCCGGGCAAATACCAGCTCAGCGTGTGTTTACTATCTATGCTGGCCGCTACAGCCAACGTCGGCTACGTGCCCCGTTACGCCGTGAGGGCCACGACGCGGGCCGCCAGCGCTTGCAAGGTTGGCACAGCGCCAATGCCTTACGGCCCCCTCTGCACACGTGCCACTTCCTGGCTGCCGTTCACTACCCATGGCGCCCCGCAGGCCGTGACAGTTGCTAACAAGTTAGCCAACTGGCCCACAGCTACATCCCTGGATCAAATATGAGACAGGGACATTACCTCCCTAACCCTGGCGACGGGGAATCGGGCATAGCTGGCCTGCTGGCGCCTGTTTAGCCGACTTAAAAGAGATGCGCTTCGAACTAGCCGCATACCTCAACCACCACTACAATACTCAGCGCCTGCACTTCGCCCTGGGTTATCTTATTTTATTCGAAACCGAACTTCACTACCTTTTCAACCTATTTTGAGTCGCGTGTGCGTTGGTACCCGACCACTTCATGATATTCAATGCTGTGTGGCAATTTTTGCTGAACTTTGCAGCTACATGAATATTTTAATTTCCATCGAAGACTTACGGACGGGCGGTGCGCAGGTCTTTGGAATGCGTTTGGCACAGGCGCTGCACGAGCGTGGCCACCAGGCGTACTTATACAGCCACTACGCGACTTATACCAACCACGACCTAGTACGGCAGCTAGCCCCCGATGTGCCGGTGCTGGCTTTCGACCCCGGGCTGCCGGGGCTGGACTGGCTAAGCCGCAAAGTGCAGGGCGCCCTACGGCGGTTGGGTAAGCCCTTTCCAGCGCGAGAGCGGCTGGTAGTGTGGCACTTGCGCCGCACGCTCGAGCGGCTACAGATTGAAGTGCTTAATTCGCACATGATTAAATCGGACTACGTGGCCGCCGCCGCCGCTATAGCCGCATACCCACCAGTGCCGCTGGTTATCACTATGCACGGCTGCTACGAGGAGTTTTTGCACAAGCCCAGCCAGCCGGAAGTAACCTTGCATTCGCGCCAGGCTCTGCGGCGGGCCGCAGGGGTGGTGTATTTGACCGAGAAGAACCTGGAAATATTCTCGGTGCCTGGCGTGCGCCCGCTAGCTGACCTGCCGCATGCTCAGATTTATAATGGGTTTGCGGGCAAGTTTTCAGCTCAGTTGCCCGAGCGGGCGCAGCTGGGCATTGGCGCCCAAGACTTAGTATTTGGAATGGTAGCGCGCGGCATTGAGCAAAAAGGCTGGGCTTATGCCATTCGTTCCTTTGAGGCCTTGAGCGCGCAATATCCGCAGGCCCACTTGGTGCTGGTGGGCAGTAGCGAGTACCTCGACCAACTTCGAGCTGGCCATCCACATCCGCGGATACATTTCGTGGGCTTTGCGGCTAACCCTATTGACTGGGGGCGGCTGTTCGACGTGGGGCTGCTACCCAGCTACTTTCCGTCGGAGAGCTTACCTAACGCTATTGCTGAGTATCTATTTTGTGGTATCCCAGTGATTGCCACTCGTATCGGTGAGATTCCACGCATGCTCGCGGTACCGGGCCACGAGGAGTTAGCTGGGCAGCTGATTGAGCAGAACGGCCGAGCGCTAACCAACCCCGACGAGTTAACCCAAGCCATGGAAGCTTATCTGGCACAGCCGCTCCTAGTGGCTTCCCACCGGGTCCTGGCGCAACAG
>CALMOO010000292.1:680-4439 GCA_937871705.1 uncultured Hymenobacter sp. | reverse complement strand
GCCAAGGTGATTCACCTCGACATCGACCCCACCGAAATCGACAAGAACGTGCTCACCACGGTACCGGTGTGGGGTGACTGCAAAGAAACCCTACCCCTGCTCACGGCCTTAGTTGAGCCCAAGACGCACCCCGAGTGGCTCGCCCGGTTCAACGACTACGCCGCGCAGGAAGTAGACGCCGTGATTCGCGAGGAGCTATTCCCAACGTCGGAGGAGTTGACGATGGGCGAGGTAATGCAGCAGCTCAACGAAATCACGGGCGGCGAGGCCGTTATCGTGTCGGACGTGGGGCAGCACCAGATGGTAGCCTGCCGCTACGCGTTGCAAAACCAGTCGCGCAGCCACGTTACGAGCGGCGGCCTAGGCACGATGGGCTTCGCCCTTCCTGCTGCTATTGGCGCTAAGTTGGGCGCGCCGCATCGGCCCGTAGTGGCCGTGATTGGCGACGGCGGTTTCCAGATGACGATTCAGGAGCTTGGCACCATCATGCAGGCCGAGGTCGATGTGAAAATCATCATCATGAACAACCAATTCTTGGGCATGGTGCGGCAGTGGCAGGAGTTGTTTCACCAGCGGCGCTACTCATTTGTGGATATTCAAAGCCCTGATTTTGTGGCCGTGGCTGCTGGCTACCGCATCGCCGGCCAGCGCGTGGACGACCGCGCTGAGCTACGGCCAGCATTGGAAAAGATGCTGGCGCACCCTGGCTCTTTCCTGCTCGAAGTGATGGTGACCAAGGAAAATAACATCTTCCCGATGGTGCCGCAGGGGTGCAGCGTGGCCGAGATACGGCTGCGGTAGCGTCTCCTACCCACCTGTCTGTCATGCTGACGCAGGAAGCATCTTATCGCGCCAGCTTACCCCCTTTTCAGCTAATTCTAACGTGATAAGGTCCTTCGCAAGCTCAGGATGACAAATGATTTAACTTGCTTGATAACGTGCATACTATGAGCCAAGACCCCGCCGCTCGCCAAGAATATAACATCACCGCGTACACCGAAAACCAGGTGGGCTTGCTCAATCGCATTGCTATCATCTTCTCGCGCCGCAAAATCAATATCGAGAGCCTCAACGTGTCGCCTTCGGAGATTGAGGGCATCCACCGTTTCAACATTGTGATTGTGGAAACGGAGGACGTGGTGGAGAAGCTCGCCAAGCAAATCGAGAAGCAGGTGGAGGTGCTGAAAGTGTACTACAACACCAACACCGACGTGATTTGGCAGGAAATGGCCCTCTACAAAGTGCCCACCGACGTGATTGCGGAGAAGGTGCTCGTGGAGCGCCTGCTACGCGAGCACGGCGCCCGTGCCGTGGTGATTCGCAAGGACTACACGGTGTTTGAAACCACCGGCCACCGCGAGGAAACTGACAACCTGCTGCGCGCTTTGCAGCCTTATGGCCTAATCGAATTTGTGCGCTCGGCGCGCATTGCCATCATCAAGGCCAGCGAGGGCTTCCACCACAAGCTGCGCGAGTTTGAGCGCCGCGAGCCGAGCGAGGAAGTCGCTGAAAATGAGTTTTTGAACGAGCGCGACAACGTGTTTACGATGTAGCGCGGACTTTTAGTCCGCGACCCAAACGATTTAATAAAACACCTTTTTCCAACCAATTCGCGGACTAAAAGTCCGCGCTACCCCCAACCCTTATGGCAACCATCAACTTTGGCGGCGTACCCGAAACTGTTATCACCCGCGACGAATTCCCACTGCAAAAGGCACTTGAATTCCTTAAGGATGAAACCATTGCTGTAATCGGCTACGGCGTGCAGGGCCCTGGCCAGGCGCTAAACATGCGCGACAACGGCTTCCGCGTTATCGTGGGGCAGCGCGAGGGCACGCCTTCGTGGGACCGCGCCGTGAAGGACGGCTGGACGCCGGGTGAGTCGCTGTTCAGCATCGAAGAGGCCGCCGACAAGGGCACTATCATCTGCAACCTGCTGTCGGACGCTGGGCAAATCGCGCTCTGGCCTACCCTCCAGAAATACCTCACCCCGGGCAAGACGCTGTACTTCTCGCACGGCTTCGGTATCACGTTCAACGACCAAACGGGCATCGTGCCCAGCAAAGACATCGACGTGATTCTGGTAGCTCCGAAGGGCAGCGGCACTAGCCTGCGCCGCTTGTTCGTGGCCGGTGGTGGCCTGAACTCGTCGTTCGCAGTGTACCAGGATGCCAGCGGCAAGGCGTGGGAGAAAGCCATTGCCATGGGCATCGGCGTGGGCTCGGGCTACCTGTTCGAAACCGACTTCAAGAAGGAAGTATACTCCGACCTCACCGGCGAGCGCGGTGTGCTGATGGGCGCCCTGGCCGGC
The DNA here is from genome assembly GCA_937871705.1 of uncultured Hymenobacter sp. Classification (GTDB taxonomy): domain Bacteria; phylum Bacteroidota; class Bacteroidia; order Cytophagales; family Hymenobacteraceae; genus Hymenobacter. The sequence goes on along the minus strand of CALMOO010000292.1, from coordinate 2,128 downwards.
ATCATCGAGGCCCAGTACCAGGTGTTGCGTCAGCGCGGCCACTCGCCTTCTGAAGCCTTCAACGAAACCGTGGAAGAGCTGACCCAGAGCCTCGTGCCGCTGGTAGGCGAAAACGGCATGGACTGGATGTTTGCCAACTGCTCAGTAACGGCCCAGCGCGGCGCGCTTGACTGGAAAGGCAAGTTCCGCGAGGCTACCCTACCCGTGCTTAATGAGCTATATGACAGCGTAGCCAGCGGCGAAGAGGCCCGCCGCACCATCGAACGGGGCACTACCCCCAATTACCGCCAGGAGCTGGAAGCTGAGCTGAAAGAGGTGCGTGAGTCGGAGCTGTGGGCTACCGGCGCTACCGTGCGCGAACTGCGCTCGCGCACCTCTGAGAATGTAGAAGCATAGCCTTTAATAACCCCAAACCTGTCATGCTGAGCTTGGAGCTTGCGAAGCATCTTATCACGCTAGGAATAAACAACCTAACGATTCACACGTGATAAGATGCTTCGCAAGCTCAGCATGACAGGTTTATAGTATTTCCCTACCCCCATGCCCGACTTAGAAGCCCCGGCGGCCACCATCGTCACCCTGGAAAACGTAGAGCAGGCCGCTCGTCGGCTGAAAGGCGTCATTGCGAAAACCCCGCTGCTGCAGAACCTGGGGCTGTCGCGCACCTACGACGCCACGATTTTGCTCAAGCGGGAGGACTTGCAGGTAGTTCGTTCTTACAAGATTCGTGGGGCTTACAACAAGATTGCGACGCTGCCTCTGACCGTGCCCGACCGCGAGATTGTGTGCGCCAGCGCCGGCAACCACGCCCAAGGTGTGGCCTACGCCTGCCAGTTGCTCGGCCTGCGGGGCGATATTTTCATGCCGGCCCAAACCCCGGCGCAGAAGGTCGATAAGGTGCGCCTCTTTGGCAAAGACATGGTGACAGTGCACCTCACCGGCCGCACCTTCGACGACTGCTACCACGCGGCCCAGGCTTTTTGTGACGAGCGCGGCAGCACGTTTGTGCATCCCTTCGACGACCTATCCATTGTGGAAGGCCAAGCCACAGTAGGGCTGGAAATCCTGAAAGCTGCCAAAGAGCCGATTGACTTTTGCTTTATGCCCATCGGGGGCGGCGGGCTGGCATCGGGCGTGGCGAGTGTATTTCGGCAATTAAGTCCGCATACCAAGCTTATCGGGGTGCAGCCACTCGGCGCGCCGAGTATGCACGATGCCATTCGGGCAGGCCAGCGGCAGGCCCTACCCCACCTCGACACCTTCGTGGATGGCGCGGCCGTGAAGTGCCCCGGCGAGCTGACGTTTGAAATTTGCCAGGCGCTGCTCGATGAAGTTCACCTTGTGCCCGAAGGCCAGGTGTGCGAAGACTTGCTGAAGATGTACAACGAGGAAGGCATGGTGCTAGAGCCCGCCGGTACGCTCACCATCTCGGCCCTGCACGCCTACGC
>CALMOO010000292.1:0-670 GCA_937871705.1 uncultured Hymenobacter sp. | reverse complement strand
GGGCAAAACGGTGGTGTGCGTGGTCAGCGGCTCCAACAACGACATTACCCGCATGGAGGACATCAAGGAGCGCGCCCAGCGCCACCAGGGTCTCAAGCACTACTTCATGGTGACGTTCAACCAGGCGCCCGGCGCCCTACGCCGCTTCGTGAACAATGTATTGGCCGAGGGCGAGGACATCATCCAGTTTCAGTACATCAAGAAGAATAACAAGGAAAAGGGGCCCGTTTTCATCGGCGTCGAGGTCAAGAAGCCCCACGACGTGGAAGGCATCAAGGCACGCATGGTGGAGGAGGGCTTCGGCTTTGAGTACTTGAATGGGGAACAGGATTTCCTGAGTCTGCTGGTGTAAGTCGAACTGCTATGCTGACCAATCGAAAGCATAGTAGGCTGTATTTAAAACTTTTCAGAGAGTCGAGGACTTCGCGAGTTTAGCCTTGATGGCTTGCGAACTCACCCGCATTTGCCCGCTTCCGACCGTTTGGGCTTCAGCTTGTTGGTCTTGATAGAAATACGCGCCATCTTCCACAATTAACTGCCCAGCAACAACGAGCTTCGTGTGCGGCTGAATTTCCAAGGCGCCACCTTTTTTGACGACCAAGCGCGAGCTAGGACCAATGTACAGCTCCGGCGTAGTGCCGGGCTGCTCACTTAGGACTAAAGCATTAGC
>CALMOO010000291.1 GCA_937871705.1 uncultured Hymenobacter sp. | reverse complement strand
GTAACAACTCGCGTGCTGCTGCTGGGGGCGGGCCGCTCGGCCTCGGCGCTCATTCAGTACCTGCTGGCTTATGCGCCGGCCGAAAAGTGGTTTCTGACCGTGGCCGACGCCTACCCCGCCCACCTGGCCCCGGCGCTGGCCACGCACTCCGAATACGTGCGCGTTGTGCCCTTCGACGTGCAGGATGCCGCCCGGCTCGATGCGCTGGTAAGCCAGGCCGATATAGTGATTTCGATGCTGCCGGCCGCGTTTCACCCCGTGGTGGCGCGGGCCTGCCTGCTGCACCGCCGGCACCTGGCCACGGCCAGCTACGTGAGCCCCGAGGTGCAAGCGCTGCACCACGAAGCCGCCGGCGCCGGCTTGGTTTTCTTGATGGAATGCGGTCTCGACCCCGGCCTCGACCATATGTCGGCCATGCAGGTAATCAACGACATCCGAGCGCAGGGCGGGCAGCTAACGGCCTTCCGCTCGTACTGCGGCGGGCTGGTGGCGCCCGAAAGCGAGGGCGACAATCCGTGGCGCTACAAATTCAGCTGGAACCCGCGCAACGTGGTGCTGGCCGGCCAGGGCCCACCCGCGCAATACCTCGAAAATGGAGAGCTAAAATTCATTCCCTACCCCCAGCTATTCAGCCAGGCCAAGGTGCTGGCGGTGCCCGGCCACGGCCACTTCGAGGGCTACGCCAATCGCGACTCGCTCAGCTACCGCGCGCCCTACGGCCTGGCCGATATCCCGACCATGCTGCGCGGCACCCTGCGCCGCCCCGGCTACTGCGGCGCCTGGCAGGTGCTGGTTTCGCTGGGCCTCACCGACGATAGCCAACCCCTGGACAACGCGGCTACCTTGCCCTGGAATGCGCTGGTGGCCAGCCGCCTGCCTACCCCCACCGCGCCAGCCGAGGCCGCCGCGCAGCTCGCCGCGCAGCTGCACCTCGCCCCGCACGGCCCCGAGCTCGAGCGCCTGGCCTGGCTCGGGCTCTTTGGCGAGCGCACGGTGGGGCTGGCCAATGCTACCCCTGCTCAACTGCTCGAACACTTGCTGCTCGATAAATGGCAGCTTGGCCCGCACGACCGCGACCAGGTAGTGATGCAGCACGAGTTTGAGTATGAGCTGGCGGGCGAAAGGCGTCACCGCACCGCCTCGCTCGTCGTGACGGGCGCCGACGCCACCCATACCGCTATGGCGCAAACCGTGGGCTTGCCGCTGGGCATGGCCGTGCGCCGCCTGCTGCGTGGCGAAGTAGCCGGGCGCGGCGTTATTATCCCTACTACGGCCGACCTCTACGCGCCCATTTTGGCCGAGCTGGCCGCCGACTACGGCATTACGTTTCAGGAAGCAGACCAGGCGCTACTACCTACTAGCCAGGTATGAAGCATACGCCGGCCTGGAGATATTTGGTGCTCCGCCTGCGCACTTTGGGCCGTTTAGCCAGGGAGATAGGCTGGCTGCGGCTCGTGCTCCTGCTGCCGTTTTTGCTGCTGTCTGTGGGCCAGGCGCTCGTGGTAGCGGCCAAGCACCCCGTGGCGCAGTGGACCGTGCCGCTGCTACTGGCGTGGCTGCTGCTAGCAGCCCACCGGCAGCGCGCCGATTATCGGTTTTTGGCCACCGTAGCACCCGGCTTTAAGCCGTGGTTGGCTCTGGAATACAGCTTGCTAGCTGCCCCCGTAGCGTTGGCGCTGCTGAGCTTGCGCGCCACGGGGCCGGCGTTGCTCACGCTGCCCCTGGCGGCGCTGGTGGCTTGGGCTCCGCCTGCGAGGGAGGGTAGGGCCACGCGGCACTGCTGGCGCAGCCCGTTTAGCAGCGAGGCCTTTGAATGGGTGAGTGGGATGCGCGCTACCCATGGGCTACTATGGTGGCTGGGGCTGCTGGCTGTGGCATTTTGGCAGCGCGCGGCCCCACTGGCCTCGGTAGCGGCGCTGCTGCTCTGGCTGCTGGTGGTGCTGGCCTGCTACGGCACCGCCGAGCCAGCCACGATGCTAGCCGTGGCGGCGCCACGGCAGCCCGAAGCATTCTTGCGCCGGCGGTTGGTCTTGGGGCTCGGCTACGCGGCTGCTACGGCCGCGCCGTTTTGGGGGCTGCTGGGGTCGGGGCCGGCGGGCTGGGGTGGTGCTGTGGCCGTGGCTGTAGGTTGGCTGGGGCTGGTAGGGCTGTTTATTTTGGCTAAATACGCATTTTACCCGAATGCCACGCACTTTCGCACCACGCAGGCACTGGTGTTGGGTGTGGCCTTGCTGCTGCTGGGGCATCCGCTCTACCCGGTGCTGCTACTGGTGGCAGCGCTGGGACTGCCTTGGCAAAGCCGGCGCCGGCTGCGGGCAATGCTAGGGCAGAAGCAATAAATAATTTGCCCTTGCGAGCCTGCGAAGCAATTGCCCCAGAACGACACCTGCCTGACTTGTTCTAGCTTCGTGCTGGTACGATTGCTTCGCAGGCTCGCAAGGACATTTTACTGTCACCATTTCACTACATGCTCGAAGCCATTGACTTGCACAAAGCCTACGGCCGCCACGAGGTGCTGCGCGGCGTGAGCCTGGCGGTGCGCCCGGGTACTATCCACGGCCTCATCGGGGCCAATGGCGCGGGCAAGACTACGCTCATCAACTGCCTATACGGCTTAGAAAGTGGCTTTGCTGGCACCGTGCGCGCTGGGGGTAGGGGCCAAGCTGTGCGGGAAATAACGGGTTTGGTGCCCTACGAACCCTACTTCTACCCCCGTCTCACGGGCCGCGAATACGTGGAGTTCTGCCTGCAAGCCCGGCGCCGCCCCGTGCCCGACCTGCGCGGCTGGAACCAAGTGCTGGAACTGCCCCTCGACCAGTATGCCGAGGAATATTCGGCGGGCATGAAGAAGAAACTTGCCCTGTTGGCCGTGTTGGTGCAGGATTTTGAGTACCTCATTCTGGATGAGCCCTTCAACGGCCTCGACCTCGAAGCCAACCTACTGCTCAAGGAAATCCTGAAGCGCCTGCGCGACCGCGGTACGGGCCTGCTGCTGACCTCGCACATCCTGGGCACCCTCACCGAAGTGGCCGATGAGGCCACCGTGCTGGTGGGGGGTAGGGCGCAGCGCCACTACCAAGCCGCTGAGTTCGGGACGCTGGAAGCCGACTTGCTGGCCGCCCTGCACGGCGAAAAGCTGGGGTATCTGCAAGCGCTGCTGTAGGAAGCAGGGGTAGGGGGTAGGCGCTGCATGTCGGGGTCGGTTTTTAGCCAGAAAAGGGGCAGTATCTTGACCCCGTTTTTCAATTCTCTTCCCCATGCTCCCACCCGCGCTCTCCTACCTCAGTGGCCCCAGCACCACCCCGCTGCTGGGCGAAACCATCGGCGAAAACCTGCGCCGCACCGTGGGCCTGTTTCCACAGCACGAGGCGCTGGTGGTGGCTCACCAGGCCTACCGCGCCACCTACGCCGAGCTTTGGGACCAAACCACCCAGCTCGCCAAAGGCCTGCTGGCGCTGGGCGTGGCGGCCGGCGAGCGGGTAGGGCTGTGGGCGCCCAACCGCTCGGAATGGGTTGTCACGCAGTTTGGCTCGGCGCGGGCTGGGGCTATTCTAGTGAACGTTAACCCCGCTTACCGCGCCGAAGAGCTGAAATACGTCCTCAACCAATCGGGCTGCCGGGTGCTGCTGCTAGCCGCGAAGTTCCGCCAAACCAACTACGTGCACTTGCTGGCCAGCGTGCGCGCCGAGTGTCCGGCCCTGGAGCACGTCATCGTGCTGGAAGATGACTGGACCAACCTGCTGGCCAGCGCCGCCACCGTGTCTGACGAAACTTTGGCCGCCCGTGAGGCCGCGCTACAGTTCGACGACCCCATCAATATTCAGTACACCAGCGGCACCACCGGCTTTCCCAAAGGCGCGACGCTTTCGCACCACAACATCCTGAACAACGGCTTCTTCATTGGCGAAACGCTGCGCTACACCGCGGCCGACCGGGTGTGCATTCCGGTGCCGTTTTACCACTGTTTTGGGATGGTGATTGGCAACCTGGCGTGCGTGTCGCACGGCGCCTGCATGGTTATTCCGTCCGAAGCCTTTGATGCGCTGGCAGCGCTGCAAACAGTGCAGGCCGAGCGGTGCACCTCGCTCTACGGCGTACCCACCATGTTCATTGCCGAGCTAGAGCATCCAGCCTTTGATACGTTCGATTTCAGCTCCTTACGTACCGGCGTGATGGCCGGCTCGCCCTGCCCCGAGGAGGTGATGAAGAAGGTGCAAACCCGGATGAACATGCGCGAAGTCACCATTTGCTACGGCATGACCGAAGCCTCGCCCGTCTCAGCCC
>CALMOO010000290.1 GCA_937871705.1 uncultured Hymenobacter sp. | reverse complement strand
GATGTGGCCCGCAGTCGGGTGCTGGTAATGGGCGCTACGTTCAAAGAAAACGTAGAAGACATTCGCAACTCGAAGGTGGCCGACGTCATTCACGAGCTGCGCAACTTCTCGGTGAACGTGGACATCGTGGACCCGCACGCCAGCTCCGACGAGCTGCATCACGAGTACGGATTCCGCCTCACTACCCCCGACAAAGTGCGCACCGACTACGATGCCGTTATCGTGGCTGTGAGCCACCAGCCCTACGTGGGCATGGACGAAGCGTACTTTCAGTCTATCACGGCCGACAACGCCGTGCTGGTCGACATCAAAGGGCTTTACCGCACCAAGCCCATGCAGGAGCTGCATTACTGGAGCTTATAATTTTTTGACTGCTAGCTAACCGCTTAGTTACTATGAAGAAGATTCTCGTTACCGGCGGTGCCGGCTACATTGGCTCCCACACGGTGGTAGAACTGGCCCAGGCGGGCTACGAGCCGGTTATCATCGATGATTTTGTTAACTCGAAAGAGTCGGTGCTCGGCGGACTGCGCGAGATTCTGGGTCATGATGTGCCTTGCCACCACGTCGACTGCACCAACGCCGATGCCTTGCGCGAGGTGTTCCGGCAGGAAGGCGATGTAGCCGGTGTTATCCACTTTGCGGCCTTCAAGGCCGTGGGCGAGTCGGTGCAGAAGCCGCTGATGTATTTCCAAAACAACGTCGGCTCGCTGCTGACTTTGATACAGGTAATGACCGAAGCGGGGGTAGGGAATCTGGTATTTTCCTCATCGTGCACCGTCTACGGCGCTCCCGACTCGCTGCCCGTGACGGAGGCTACCCCCACCAAGCCGGCCACCTCGCCCTACGGCCGTACCAAACAGATGTGCGAAGACATTGTGCACGATGTATCGGCCGCGCCTGGTAATCAGCTGCATACCATCTTGCTACGCTACTTCAATCCCATCGGGGCGCACTCGTCGGCCAAAATCGGGGAGCTGCCCCTGGGCGTGCCTAATAACCTGGTGCCTTTCATCACCCAAACGGCGGCCGGCATTCGCGAGAAGCTGACCATCAATGGCGATACCTACGACACGCCCGACGGCACCAACATCCGCGACTACATTCACGTCGTAGATTTGGCGAAGGCGCACATCACCGCCGTGCAGCGCCTGCTCGACCGCAAAGCCACCGACGTGGTAGAAACCTTCAACATCGGTACCGGCCACGGCAACTCGGTGCTGGAAGTGGTGAAAACCTTTGAGGAAGCCAGCGGCCAAAAGCTCAACTACGTGATGGGCCCGCCCCGCCCCGGCGATGTGCCCGCCATCTATGCCGATGCTACGAAAGCGGCTGATATCTTAGGTTTTAAGACCGAAACTTCCTTGTTCGACTCCCTGGCTAGCGCCTGGAAGTGGCAGGAAAGCTTAGGTAAATAGTTGTCATGCTGACAAAGGAAGCATCTTATCACGGCTGCTGACGTCAGAATCAATCCCTACCCCCCTTAGTGGCGCGAACGTGATAAGGTCCTTCGCAAGCTCAGGATGATAAACATTTTATCATGAAAATCCTCATCACCGGCGGCGCCGGCTTCATTGGTTCGCACGTGGTGCGGCTGTTTGTGACCAAGTATCCCGAGTACCAGATTCTGAACCTGGATGCACTCACTTACGCGGGCAACCTGGAAAACCTGCGCGACATCGAGAACGCGCCTAACTACCGCTTTATTAAAGGTGATATTGCGGACCAGGCCTTTGTGAATGAGCTATTTGCGAAAGAAGAGCCGGATTCAGTTATTCACCTCGCGGCCGAAAGCCACGTCGACCGTAGCATCACCGACCCGCTAGCTTTTGTGCGCACTAACGTGCTGGGCACGGTGTACTTGCTGAACGCGGCCAAGAACCTGTGGCAGCCCGAGGGCTACGCGGGCCACACGTTTTACCACGTGAGCACCGATGAGGTGTACGGCTCGCTGGACTTTGGCCCCGAGCTATTTACCGAGGATACGGCCTATGACCCGCCCTCGCCCTACTCGGCTTCCAAAGCCAGCTCCGACCACTTTGTGCGCGCCTGGCACCACACGTATGGCCTGCCCATCAAGCTCAGCAACTGCTCGAACAACTACGGCCCCAACCACTTCCCCGAGAAGCTGATTCCGCTGGCTATTCACCGCCTGCGCACCGGCCAGCCGGTGCCCGTGTATGGCAAGGGCGAGAACGTGCGCGACTGGCTTTTCGTGAAAGACCACGCCACGGCTATCGACGCCATGTTCCACAAAGGCAAGCTGGGCGACACTTACAACATCGGCGGCGTCAATGAGTGGCAAAACCTCAAGCTCATTCAGCTGCTGTGCGACGTAGTAGATGAAAAAACCGGCCAAGCGGCTGGCACCTCGCGCAAGCTCATCAAGTTTGTGACTGACCGTGCGGGCCACGATATGCGCTACGCCATCGACTCCAGCAAAATCATGCACGAGCTGGGCTGGAAGCCGAGTGTCACCTTTGAGCAGGGCTAGGCTCAGACAGTAGATTGGTACCTCGCCAACGAGGAGTGGCTGAGCAACGTGACCAGTGGCGCCTACCAAGACTACAATCAAAAGCAATACGCGAACCGCTAAGCTCATTAAAATGGCCTGTCATTACGAACCTGCGAAGCAATGACAGAAAAACTTATGTACGATTTACCTTTTCACGACCAGCCGCTTAACGAAACATCGTTTCTTGTTACGGGCGGAGCCGGCTTCATCGGCTCTAATCTGGTCGAATACCTGCTGAAATACGGCGCCAAGAAAGTGCGGGTGCTGGACAACTTCTCCAACGGCTTCCGCAAAAACCTGCGCCTGTTTGAGGGCAATGCCGCGCTGGAGGTGCAGGAAGGCGACATTCGCGACCGCGACGCCTGCGCCGAGGATCGCCCCGAGACGCTGCTGGTGCGCCGGAAGGCCGCGGCACGCCAGCGCGATCACCACGGCATTGTCGCCCGACAGCAGGAT
>CALMOO010000289.1:1017-1967 GCA_937871705.1 uncultured Hymenobacter sp. | reverse complement strand
CTTACTACCCTCACCGGACGCCGCGCCGTATGACCTCCTACCCCCCTAATTCCCGCGAAGTAGGCCGCCCACTCGACCGCGTAGATGGCCGGCTGAAAGTGACTGGCCAGGCCCGTTTCACGGCCGAGTTTCCGCTGCCGGGCATCACGCACGGCGTGCTGGTGCGCAGCACCATTGCGCGGGGCCGCATCACGCACATCGACACAGCGGCCGCGGCGCGCTACCCCGGCGTGCTGGCCATTCTCACCCACGAGAATGCGCCCCGCCTCAAGCAGCCCGACGAATTCGACCCCAGCAAGCCGGAGCCCAGCGCTGCGCCGACCACGCTGGTGGCCCTCAACACCGACGAGGTGTTCTGGCACGGCCAGCCGGTGGCCGTGGTGGTGGCCGAAACCCTCGACCAGGCGCAGGAGGCGGCTTACCTAGTGCGCCTCAGCTACCAGGCCGCCGAGGAGCCCGCGCGCTTGTCGCTGCTCGCCGAAAAGCCGCGCGCCTTCGTGCCGGAGAAGGTGATGGGCGAGAAGCCCGAAGTGCGGATAGGCGACGCTGAGGCGGCCCTGGCCGCCGCGCCCTACCACATCGACTGCACCTACCACACACCGCCCTACAACCATAATCCCATCGAAGCGCACAACACCGTGGCGCACTGGGAAGGCGACCTACTGACGGTGTACGACTCGACCCAGTACATAACCGGCGTGCAGAAGATGCTGGCCGAAATGTTTGCCCTACCCCCTACTAATGTGCGGGTTATCTCGGCTTTTGTGGGCGGCGCTTTTGGCAGCAAAGGCCGGGCCTGGCCGCACGTGGCCCTCACGGCTATGGCCGCCCGCGTGGTGGGCCGCCCCGTGAAGGTGGACCTGCCGCGCAAGGACATGTTTTATATGGTAGGCGGCCGCACGACCAGCGAGCAGCGCGTCGCCTTGGGGGCTGACGCCACGGGTAAGCTC
>CALMOO010000289.1:0-1007 GCA_937871705.1 uncultured Hymenobacter sp. | reverse complement strand
CACGGCGCTCATCCACACCGGCGTCACGGCTTCTTCGACCAAGAACACTTTTGCCGAGCACTTTTCTTTTCCAGCGCGCCACCTCTACGCCTGTCCCAATCTGCTGATTCAGCAGCAGCTCGTGCGCCTCGACATGGTGCCGAACACCTTTATGCGGGCACCCGGCGATGGCTTGGGTATGAATGCCTTGGAAGCAGCGATGGACGAGCTGGCCTACGCCATCGGCCTCGACCCCGTGGCGCTGCGCCTGCGCAACGACACCGCCCAGGACCCAACCCAACACGTCCCATTTTCGAGCCGGCACCTGCGCGAGTGCTTCGAGCTGGGCGCCGAGAAATTTGGCTGGGTTAACCGCAACCCTACCCCCCGCTCGATGCGCGACGGCGACTGGCTCATTGGCTGGGGCACGGCCAGCGCCTACTACCCGGCCAACAAGCGCCGCTCGGAGGCCAAGGTGACGCTGCGGGCCGACGGCACGGCCCTGGTGCAGTGCGGCACCCACGAAATGGGCAACGGCACTTCTACCGTCATGACCCAGTACGCCGCCGACGAGCTGGGCCTGCCCGCTGAGAAAGTCCGCTTTGAGTACGGCGATACGCTTTTGCCCAAAGCTAACGGCAGCTACGGCTCCACCACCACCGTGACGGTGGGCGCGGCCGTGCAAGAAGCCTGCGATGCGCTGAAGCACCAGCTACTCGACTTGGCCCGGCAAGACGAACCCGCCCTGCGCTTCGCCACCCTGGCCGAGGTAGAAGCCCGCGACGGCGGCTTGTTCCTGAAAGCCGACCCGCAGCAGGGCACCACCTACACCGCCCTGCTGGCCCGCCACGGCCACAGTTTTTTGGCAGCCAGCGGCCAAACGCCTTCGGGCCTCGGCGATAAGGTCAACCAGAAGGCGTGGTCGTTTCAGTCGTATGGGGCGCAATTTTGCGAGGTGCGCGTGCACCAGAATACGGGCGAGGTGCTCGTCACCAGGTGGGTAGGCGTGTACGACTGCGGCCGCATCC
>CALMOO010000288.1 GCA_937871705.1 uncultured Hymenobacter sp. | reverse complement strand
GGCTCTACTGTTGCGACCCCGATTCGAGCGGCAAATTCAGCAACGACCTGGAGGCGATTATGCCACTTTAAACAACCGCTAACAAGGCACCTGCTTTCTGCAAGAGGTGCGGATGTTCGAGCCAAAAACTCAGTAAGCTGCCGGGTCGACTAATCTCTACTTCAGCGACAAATGCTTGCTTTTTTATGACCTGTTTAAGCCTCGTTGCTACAGAGCTGCGGCGAGCAAAAAGCCAGGACACTGGGTGCTTTCGCGACAACAGCGACAAAAGGCAGCTACCTCGCGCATGCATGAAATCTTAACTGCTTTAATCAACCAATTTGCATAATATGGTTAAACTGGTTAAAATGATTAAACTTTCTTAACCAGTTTAACCAGCTATTTATAAGACGTGCTTGTTCCAGAGCGCAAGCAGGCATTTCCTGGCTTACTACTTAATACTCTACTTAGCAACTGGCTTACAACTCAAATTATCTTGGGATTTAGCACCAGCGCCGCAGCAGCACCGACTTCGCTCGGACTGCTCTAGCAGCGGATTACGGTACGACTACCTAGTGGTGACGGCGCCCGCGCCGGCGCACGTCCTCGCCTTCAGGAATAGCCCGCTGGCTGTCGGGAAACTGGGCCAGGTAAGCTTCGAGCGCCCTATTGATTATATATGACTTTTCCCCCTTCGGACCCGGGGTATAGAAACTAAGGCGGTGCAGGGCATCGTCGTTGGCTTCGGTCAGGATGAAAGTGCCCTTGCGGGTAGTGGGCGCAGCGGCTAGTGGTTGCGCGGGCAGCGGCGGGGCAACGGCCGGTGGGGGCGCTGCCTGCGGGGGCCGGGGTGGCTGTGCGCGGCTGGCACCGGTTAGCAGGTCGTTAATATCGCGGGGGCCGGGAGAAGTAGCCATCGGTGAAGCAGAATAAAAGGCGTGAAGAGAGCAATTACAGGCGCGTGAGCACCTCGTCAGTTAGGTTCTGGAAGTCAGCAACCGCATTGGATTCCGGCGTGCGAAGCTGTGCCGGAATAGCGTCCCGCTGGGCATCTCCCAGGCGCTTATCGGAAATCGGTAAAGAAGAGGCCGATAAAACGCAGGTTCGGATTCATACCTGGTTCCTGCTGAATCAGGGTCGTCAGCTCCGCCAGCTTGTTGAGCGATTTCAGCGAAAAGTAGCTTGGCAGTGCCGGGGCCAAGTAGTGCGTAGCGGCGCACAGGCCGATGAGCGTAATATCCTCCAGGGACGGAGGGCAGTCGATGACCACGAAGTCGAAGCCACCGGCCTCGGCTGCCAGCACATCCCGAAGAGCGAAACGAAAGTCATCGGGCCGGTGGGCGATGAGCTCCTTGGACCGGGGCTTCAGGTCATCGTCCGTCGGCAATAGCCAGAGCGTCGGCAACTTCGTCTGCACTAGCGCATCCAGCAGGCCACTCCCCGCCAGCAACACTTGGCCCGTGCTGGTAGTGTACTCCTCGCGGGTTAGCGCGGAGGTGGCATCTCCCTGCACATCAAGGTCGACCAGTAGCACCTGATAGCCCCGGTTGGCCAGTTCACCGCTAAGATTTAAGCTGGTGGTCGTCTTGCCAACCCCACCCTTGCGGCCAACTACCGCAATAATGACCGGGGGCTGCTTTTCTTTTAGGGGTGGGTTCTTCTTTTTCATAAGATGTAGGAGAGCAACTCGCTGGTCTACTAAGGAAGCCCACAAATATAAATGGCTAAAATGGCTTTACAACACAGACCATTTAAAATGTATAAAACATATAAAATGTTTAACACGGTTAACACAGTTTTATTATTAAGTATATTGTTGATAAATAGAAGCTTATTTATTAAGAATGGAAAAATCAGTTGAGATGGGTAAACTGGCTAAGGCAACTCTTTTCATTAACCACTTTGCCTGTATTAACCATACAAGCCAGTTAAACAGGTTCGAAGCGAGTTTACTGCTGGGGCACCGCACTACTTCGTTGTGAATGAGGCACCACGACTGAATCGGCTTTCTGCATCGTGTCTGCTTACCCAATCGCCCGCTAATCCACGTCTCATGCTAGGAAGTCCTGTGGGTGTAGGGCGACCGCGAGCAGTCAAGTTGTGAGCTCACGGATACCTGTTCGAGCCGGAAGCGATAGGCCGGTGCGACTGGGGCCTACAGTCTTTTTCTACTCAGTCAGTCAGCAAAGCCTGTCGTGTTGTGAATTGATAGTTTTCAGTTCAGCACGACCGCCAGCAGGTGCCTGAGAGCAAGTGACAGTACCTGGTATTTGGTGAATAAGTCTGCTAAATGTCAGTGCTCCGCAATTGTCTATTGCGCCCCTAAAGCGCGTCTTTACCTTGCTCTGAACATGAACTCCAACCATGACCGAGCAACCGAGCAGAGAAAGCCTACTCCTCAAGCAGAAGGAAAAGCGTCAAAAAGAGTAAAAACGCAATTGAGAGGTAGTAAGTGCGAAGCGGAACGATTAGACCAGTCTCAATGCACAACAGGCCCAGAAGCGCGTCGAATAGGCCCAGAAAGCCGAAAAGGAGCGTGTGGAGAAATTGACCACCGAACAAAAGCGCAGCGAAATAATGAATGAGATGGCTGTGTAGAAGATGGCCCCCGCTAGTTGCCCATAACGGACAGAGCAGCTAATACTTGCTGGTGGAAAACCGGGCCATAAGACTTAATAGCTTACACGATAGTGCCGAAAAAGAAAGTCAACCCAGTAGTGGAGGCGTTTACGGGTGCCAAGCTCGTCGTATGCGGCCTATCCGGGCGTGCAGGGCGAGCCGTGCCCCAATGGGCAGGCAGTAGATTACGAAAAGTAACGGGTAAGTTTTGCCCACTAGGCCAGCCGGTATTTCGACAAAACACGAGTAGGTAATAGGCAAGTGTACGAGCAGACCACTCGTTAAACTCGACCCAAGTAGTTGGACGTTTGACCTCGATGCAAAGGCCTGGAGCGTGAGAGGACGCTAACTGCGAGTCGAGGTTTTGGCAGCGGAGATTAAATTTTTTCCCCACTGCCTTTTTTCCCCACTGCCTTGTTGTCCCCTCAATGCCTCAGCCTAAAAATTCAGTAGCTCATCTCTTTTATCACTTCGTTGCTTCGTCTGGTAGTGAGCGAAGCGTTGACCAGAAGTTCTGGTAATTCCTTAGTAAGTGAAATGGTGCGTGGCTTTTCAGCGGCCGTTCTTACGTTTGTTACTAATAGATAAGAGAGCGACGTTTTAAAAATGTTTATAAGCATCTGATTGATAGCTGGTTATTCCAATATGCTTGTACGGATTTTTGCGGTTTATTGTACGGAAAATTTCGGCGCTTTGTCTGATTAAAGTTCGTACATTTGTACAAATCTTATTACTCTTCTTGTAGGAATAATAATCCTACAAGTGTTAATTTTCCTTCGTGTTAATTTTCCCTATTTAATTTTTATGAGCCAGGACCAACCTAGCGAAGGTGCTAAGAAGCAACAGAAGTCGCGCCGCCTACCTAAACTATCCGGAATGAAGCAGCAGGAGCAGGTTGTGAGTACTCAGCGCTGGGTAAATCAGGATACAGGCGAGGAGCGAGTATTTACGGTTATCGACCGTTCGCAAATGGGTGACTATGGCTTTCACAAAGTCTGGTTAGAAGACTTAAGCCGTATAATAGGAGTACTGGGGGGAGCTAAGATGAAAGTTTTCAGCTATATTCTGGATAATATCAATTCTGTTTCCAATCAGTTCGGTGGCACTATCCGAGAAATATCAGAACTCCTTACTATTGACAAGGATACGGTTCAATCTACCGTTACCATTCTTATCCAACACGGGTTTATGAAGCGAGTGCGGACGGGTACTTACCAAGTAAGTGCCAACGTACTCGTAAAAGGCAGCCACGAGAAACGAGCCGGCCTCATGATAACCTATGATAAGCTAGATGGCCCAAGCCAAGACAGCCTTTTTTCAGCATCTGACAGATAACTCTTATGGCGTTTACCATCCACCAAGTCGTTACCCGTGGTAACAGCTTATTCGTTCAATTTGAGTTAGTTAAAAAGGCTGATTCCATCCTGTTCGAGGGAGTTTTTCGTGATTTAGTCGCTGGTCGATTAGGAATAGACACAAGTTGGGGACTCGATGCCAATGGCTTACCAACGAATGAGGTAAACTATCCTTTGGGACAAATTCTGGAAATAGTATACAATGCTGATAACAAACAGATTGGGTTGACCTATGCAGTTAAGCCAGTTGTTTCAAATAAGGAAGAGCTCACTAAAAAGAGAGGAAGCCACTTACGCAAAGCCAGTTAGGTCACGTTTTATAGATAGGTAATTAGTTATTAAGCTGTTAATTCCGAAGCAATAAATTCAGCAGTTACCCGAGAAGTGTAGTACTAGTGGAGCGGCTTTCACCGGCCATGCGCAAGACCTCGGCGCGGAGGGCGGCGTCATAGCGACGGCGTTGGGCAGGTGGGAGACTGCCTTTCATGACGTGCGAAAGCCAGGTGCTTGTTCTATCCAGATTTGCCCGGCTACTTCATCGGGAACTTTCACAGCCACCGGGCCGCTACTTGCGCCGTACTAGTAGTCTTCTGATTTTTGTATGCATCATGCCCTAGAGCTTACCGTCCCGCCCACCGTTACCGATGCCTTGCAGGCGCAGCTCGTGGCGCTTGACACCGTCATTGGCCTGAGCGTGCTGTGCGGCGCTTCGCAGAAACCAGTAGGGGATGTGCTGACGGTGCACGTGCTTAACTAGGGCATGGATGAGGTGCTGCGCCGGGCCCGCGCCGAGGACCTGAGCGTAGTGACTAGCGAAACCGCTGCCGCTGGCTGCTCTGTCCTTGACCCTATGGCACCGTGGCTACTGCCAGCAAAGTCTCAGCTAATAGCTATCTGAACTGACTGTCCCACCCTCTGCGGTGCTTTCCAAGGGCGGGCACAGCCGGCACGCAGGCCGGCCTGGGCTTGATACGGCAGGCGTAGGAGTTGAGAAAGAATATGGTCTGTTTTGAGGCACCTAGGTCGGAGCCTGGTCGACTTAGGCCTTCTTAATAGTAGCAGGGGGCTAAACTTACTATAAGTACATATTATATATAATGTGTACTTAAATTTCAAATATATGCTATTTTTACGCGGTCCAAAAAGCTAGGCTTAATAAATTAACTGGCTGTTTCTTTTTGAATTGGCTTTCTGAACCCTATTTGCTGGGCCAATCAGTCAATTAGGTTACAAAACTTACAGGGCCAATAAGTTACGGCTTTATGACCTTGGCTCGCAACTGCTTACAGTAACTTCACCCCCTCGTTGCTATAAAAAGGCCAAGAAAAGCTGCGCAAAGGGCCGACTCATGTATATAC
>CALMOO010000287.1:219-7220 GCA_937871705.1 uncultured Hymenobacter sp. | reverse complement strand
GCTTCGTGACGCGCCATACCGAGATGCCGCTGGCCGCGAGCCTGCTCATTATTGGCAGCTCGGCGGCGTTTCTGGGCTGGTATTTCATTTGGCTGCCTTGGCAGCTGCGGCGCCGGCAAGGCGCCACTTAGCCAGCGCCCACCTTATTTTGCCCGCCTACTCGCGCCCGTCTTGCTACCAACTACTTATCCCTTTATGGAAAACCACTACCTGACTGAAGCCGACTTTCGGCAAACCCGCGATTTTGGCTCAAAAATCAACGCTACGTTCGGCTTCATATCGGCGCACTTTCGGCCGCTGGGCCGCTGCGTGCTGTATTTTGTGTTGCCAGTGGCGCTGCTAGCCGGCATCGGTATGGGGCTGATGCAAGTGAACCTGCAAGGCCGGTTTAATGGCCTGGCGAATACGGCGCCGGGCACCAAGCCCAATTTTGCCGCCCTCTTAAGTTCCAGCGGCTCGGTGATGAGTGCCGCGCTCTTTGGGACTTTGGGTACCGTGCTGGCCTACCTGGTAGTGTCGGCCACGGTGGCGGGCTACATCCGGGTGCGCTTGGCCCTACCCCCCGACCAAGAGGTGCAGCCCAGCCAGGTGTGGGCCGTATTGCGCCGCGACTTGCCGCTGATGGTGGCTTACCTGCTGCTGCTGGGGGTGCTGCTCCTCATTGCCTTTGGCTTGTTTGCGGTGCCGGGCATCTGGCTCAGCATTCCGGCTACGTTGTTTTTCACCGTGTTCGTGTTTGAGGAAGGCGGGTTTAGCGCCACGCTCAACCGCAGCATCTACTTGGTAAAGCGCAACTGGTGGGCCACATTGGGTTTGGTGTTTATTATGAGTATTATTCAGGGCTTTATGGGCTTCATATTCCAGATTCCGCAATTTGTGGTGCTGGGCGCGAAAGGCCTGCACCTCACGGGCCTGGGCTCCGACAGTATGCTGCTGGTGACGCAGTGCTTCTCGGCCATCGCCCAGATTATTTTGTACGTGCCGGGCCTGGTAGCCTTGGCTTTCCAGTATTTCAACCTTGTGGAGAAGAAAGACGGCCTGGGCCTGCGCAGCCTGGTAAGCCAGTTGGGCCAGGCTCCCGCGCCCGTCGTCAACCAAGCCTACCGCCCCGATGAGGAAGGCGAATACTAGCCGGCTCGCCGCGACCGGCTTGGGGCTGGGCGTGTGGCTGGCGCTGGTGGCCCCGGCCGCAGTTGGTGCGGCTCCGCGGCCAGCACCGCACCCAGCGCCGGCTCGCTTTGTGGCCCACGCCCTACCCCCCGACTTGGCCACGCCCGCCCAGGCCCGCCCACCGGCGGCCGTGCAAGCGCGGCTAAATGAGCTGGGCGTCCAGCGTGAGTTTCGGTACGCGCAGGTAGAAAGCCAGCCCAGCGCCTGGGACTTGTTTTGGGCGCGCTTCTGGCGGCAGGTGGCGCGGTGGCTGAGTAGCCGCAGCTACCAGGGCTTCTGGAAGTGGGTGCTCTACGCCCTGTTTATCGGTGCGGCCGTGTTTATTGTGCTCAAGCTGCTGCAGGTCGACCTCACGGCGGCCTTCGGGCGCGCGCCGCGCCGGGCGGCGCTCGACTACGACACGGCTGCCGAGAACATCCACGAGCTGGACTTTGCTACTCGCCTGCGCGAAGCCGAAGACACCGGCAACTACCGCTTAGCTCTGCGTTTGGGTTACCTCGAACTTTTAAAGAAGCTCACCGACCAAGGCCTCATCGACTGGCAGCCCGACAAAACCAACCACGCCTACCTGCGCGAATTGGCTGACAGACGCCCCGCCGCCCGTGCACCCTTCGGCGAGCTAACGCGGCAGTTTGAGTACGTGTGGTACGGCGAGCTGGCCCTGCCCGCGGCCGGCTACCGGCAGGCCCGCGCGGCGCAGCAGCAGCTAGGCCAGCAGCTGAGCCCAGCCAGCCGGCGCGCGGCGGCTTAACTTTTTCAGGTGCGTTTCCTACCCATGTCATTACCCCGCGTTATTCTTGACTGCGAGCCCTTTAAGGACCGGCACAGCGGCTTCAGTCATTTTGTGTGGCCGCTGGCCGAGGAGCTGGTGCGCCAAAACCAGCGCTACCAGCTCTACTGCTACGTGCCGCCCGCGGCAGTGGGTGCGCTGGGCACGGCGGGCGTGCGCTACCTCACGCAGCGCAGTTTTCACAAGTATTTCAACCCACCCAGCTACCGCTTTCGGCTTTGGCACGCCACCTCGCAGTTGAGTTGGTACGTGCCGACGGGCCCGCTCACGAAGGTGGTTTTGACGGTGCACGACCTCAATTTTCTGCACGAAAGCCCCGATGAGCGCACCTACACCCGGCAGCTGGCCATGGTACGCCGCAACATCAGGCGGGCCGACTGCCTAGTCACCATCTCCGAGTTTGTGCGCCAAGACATACTGCGCCACGCCGATTTGCTTGGCTACTCGCCCCGCACGGCGCTGCGCTACGTGCGCCGGGGCGTCGAGCCGCTTGAGGTAGTGGCGGGCCACCAGCCGGCTTACGTGCCGCAGCGGCCTTTTCTGTTTGCGCTGGGTACTATTAATGAAAAGAAGAATTTTCACGTCCTACCCCCCTTGCTGCAAGGCAATGACTACGAGCTGCTTATTGCCGGCGGCTTTGCCGAGGAGCGCTACCTGGCGGCCATCCGCCAGGCGGCCGTAGAGGTGGGCGTGGCCGACCGCGTGACGCTGCTGACCAAAATCAGCGAGGCCGACAAAGCCTGGTACTACGCGCACTGCGCGGCCTACCTGCAGCCCTCGAAGGCCGAAGGCTTTGGCCTGCCGGTAGTAGAGGCGCTGCAGCTCGGCAAGCCGGTGTTTCTGAGCCGCTTGACCTCACTGCCCGAGGTGGGGGGTAGCGCGGCCTACTACTTCGATGACTTTGCCCCGGACACCATGCGCCAAACGTTTGCCGATGGGCTGCGCCAGCACTCGCCGGCGCGCGCAGCGGCAGCAGTGGCGCACGCTGGGCAGTTTAGCTGGGCGCAGTCGGCGGCCGACTACCTGGCTGTGTACGACGAAGTGCTCAGGCACTGAGCTGCCGCTTTTATTTGCTGATAATCCGTTAATTATCTGTTTATATTTTGACTACTCTACGCTGGTATCTGCTGGGGCTGGTGGCCTTGTTTGGGGCCTACGTGGCGCTCGAATACTACCGCCCCAAGCCGCTCGACTGGACACCGACCCTCAGCAACAAGGATAAGATTCCGTACGGCACCTACGCGCTCTACGACGTGCTGCCCCAGCTGCTTGGCACCTCGGCCGTGGAGAGCGTGCGCCTGCCGGTGTACAACCAATTTTTTGACGAAGACGAGCCCGAAGCCGACGACACTAGCGAGGCCGACACCACCGCCCAAGCCCCTGAAGCCACCCCCGTCGATACGACTGCACAAGCTACCCCTACCGACTCGGCCACCCACACCAAACAAACTTCGGCCGAAGCCAGCGCGCCAGACTCGGCTACTACCGCCACTGTCGACACTGCTGCCACGGCGGCGCCTACCCCCTCGCTGCCGCGGCAGCCCACCAGCTACCTGTTTGTGAATAGCACCTTTAGCGCTAGCGACCCCGAAGCCAAAGCGCTACTGGCGTTTGTAGCCGCTGGCAATGAAGTATTTATCGCGGCGTCCTATTTTGGTGGGGGGCGCCACGGCAACTTGCTCACCGACTCGCTCGGCGTGCAGCTGCGCGAGGCCGACTCTACGGCTCGCCCCAGTCTGCGCGCCGCCGACTCGGTGCGGGTGCACCTGCTTAATCCCGCCCTTAGCCAGGCGCAGGTACTGCTGCCCGCCAGTGCAGCCAACCTGCGCCTGGCCGTGCGAGCCGGCCGCCGCGGCGCTACCCTTGCCGCCGATGCGCAAGGCCGGGCCGTGCTCATCCGCCTCGACCACGGGCGCGGGCACGTGTACCTGTGTAGCATACCACTGCTTTTTAGCAACTACTACGTGCTGCGGCCGCGCAGTCGGCTGCTAGCGCTAGCGGCGCTTTCGTACCTGCCCACGGGCCAGCCGGTGTGGTGGGATGAGTACCAGAAGCAAGGCCGCGTAGGGGAGCAGTCGCTGCTGCGCGTGCTGCTGGCGCACGACGGCTTGCGCACCGCCTACTACCTAGTGCTGGTAACTACCCTGCTCTTTGTGCTGGTCGAGGCGCGACGGCGGCAGCGTATCATTCCGGTGCTCAAGCCTTTGCCTAATACTACGCTGCTTTTTACGCGCACCGTGGCCAGCCTCTACCGGCAGGGCAGCAACCACAGCCGCATTGCGGAGAAGAAGGTAGGCTTGTTTCTGGATTACCTGCGCACCCGTTTTCAGGAGCCTACCCCCGACTTGGGCGATGCCACCTTTCGGGAGCGTCTAAGCCAAAAAGCTGGCCTGGCGCCAGCGCGTGTCGACGAGCTGGTGCGGCTTATTAACCTGGCTCGCACGGCGCCCATTATCAACGACCAACAACTGCTTACCTTGAGCCGAGCTATCCGGAATTTTAAGCAAGAAGTACGTTAAACTAGTATTGCACTTAGCTCAGTAGTTTAATTATTTCAATTTATAACTATTCTTATAATTAACACTTATCACTGACCTTAAATCTGTTGAGTCTTAATAGTGCTTTAACTAATTCAAATTAAATATAATTTTTCTCAACACGTTTCAGGCTATTTTCTCTAGTATAAAAAGAGAAGCTAAGCCAAATTCGTCTTGTCACTGCTCATGGACCCTTTATCCTCCTCTGACCTCAATCAGCCCGACTCTTTCGCCCCGGCCGGTGCCGACGCGCTCCCTACCCCCCCCGCCGACGCCAGCGCAGCCCAGGCCAGCACGGCTGACACCACCTTCGCGCCGCGCACCGATTTATCGAGCCTCACGGCGCGCACGCAGGCGGTGCGTCAGGAAATCAGCCGCATCATTGTGGGCCAAGCAGACCTGTTGGAACTGCTGCTCACGGCGCTGCTCGCCGATGGGCACGTGCTGCTCGAAGGCGTGCCGGGCGTAGCCAAAACACTTACGGCCAAGCTACTGGCGCGCACGCTAGCGGTGCCGTTCAGCCGCATCCAGTTCACGCCCGACCTGATGCCCGCCGATGTGCTGGGCACCAGCATTTTTCGGCCCGCGCAGGGCGACTTTGAGTTTCGGCCGGGGCCCATTTTTGCTAGCGTAGTGCTGATTGATGAGATAAACCGTGGGCCAGCCAAAACCCAGTCGGCCCTCGTTGAAGTGATAGAGGAGCGCACTGTGACCCAGGATGTGCAGGCGCACCGCATGAGCTCGCCTTTCGTGGTGCTGGCCACGCAAAATCCTATTGAGCAGGAAGGTACCTACCGCCTGCCCGAGGCGCAGCTCGACCGCTTTCTGTTCAAGCTGAACGTGGGCTACCCCACCCTAGCCGAGGAAGTGCAGATTTTGCAAGGTCACCACAGTGGCTTCGGTAGCCTGGCGCTTGAGCAAGTGCAAGCGGTGCTGTCGGCTCAGGATTTGGCAGCGCTACGCCAGCAAGTGGGCCAGCAGCGTGTAGAAGCTAACGTATTGGAATACATTGCCAAAATTGTGGGCCAGACGCGGGCGCACAAGGCGCTCTACCTGGGCGCGTCGCCGCGTGCCAGCCTGGCCTTGCTCAACGGCGCCAAGGCCTTGGCTGCCCTGCGCGGCCGTGATTTCGTGACGCCCGAAGACGTGCAGTTTCTGGCCGCGCCGGTACTGCGCCACCGCATCATGCTCACGCCCGAGCGCGAGATGGAAGGCGGCACCCCGGATGAGGTGGTGAAGCAGATTGTGCAGAGCGTGGAGGTGCCGCGGTGAGGTACCGGTTTATGAAAGGCATCCTCGGCCTACTGGCGCTCACAACCTTCTTCTGCTTGGCAACTACTACTGCTAAGGCTCAAGTCTACCAGTTGAAAGCGCTGGATGGCACTAGCGTGCAGATACGCTTATTCTACAAGCCTGAAACTCGCAAATTCGCCATTTGCTACTTGAAGGATACGCTTTATTTGCATGACTACTGGAGCCACGAAGCAAGACTGCTGAACGGCAATTTTCTTGAAATCGCCTATAGCCAGCGTGGGGGCTCCAACGTAGGCCGAGGTAGTACGGTGCTGGTATGCGTCAGCCACAATAAGCTCTCAGTAGCCCTTCATATCAATTCGTTCGATGAATATGATATGAGAAATATTTATCACAATCCAGGTACGCTGAGTGAGTACAAGCTTTATACAGCTAAGCTGACCACTGACGTTAGAAACAAGCTGATTGTGCGTATCCACGATGAGTATAATTCAGAAGAAAATCCTAGTCTCAACCATAAATCCGATAAGAGTTTTACGCTACTATTTGACCCGGCCAAGCACATTTTTTACAGCTATAACGAGCGGATAAACGGCCATTTAGTATCATTCAATTACGACAGAAATTTATCCATTAAAATTAAAAAGAACTTCACTGGCTATGCTCCTGCTTTTCGGCTCGGCGAGAAAGAGTATCTTTTTGTAGGAGAAGCTTGGTATAGCAGAGGCGAGAGTAAGTTGAAAAATACTTACTACCAGATGGATTGAATTTATAAATAGCTGCAATACCCGATTCCTTATTTATAATGGACGCTAGCCTTATGCTGTATTCTACTACTTGGCTCCTAGAGCAACTTTCCGCCGATACGAAATACTTGTTCTTCTGGGGCCACACGCCACGCCAGGCTGGCATTGTCGATAAAAGCTGCTTCAGCCAGTGGTTTCCGGCCGCGTTTGAGGTAGCGGGCGACACCTACGCCACGGCCGAGCACTGGATGATGGCCGAAAAGGCGCGGCTTTTTGCCAACGACGAATTGCGCCAGCGCATCTTGGCCGTTCGCCACCCGGCTGAGGCCAAGAAGCTGGGGCGGGAGGTACGCAACTTCGACCCGCAGGTGTGGGACGAGGCGAAATATGAGCTGGTAACGGCCGGCAATCTGCACAAATTCGGGCAGCATGCGCCGCTGAAAGACTACCTGCTTGCTACCGGCGAGCGGGTGCTGGTCGAAGCCAGCCCGGTGGACGCCATCT
>CALMOO010000287.1:0-209 GCA_937871705.1 uncultured Hymenobacter sp. | reverse complement strand
GCATTGGCCTGGCCGCCGACCACCCCGATGCTGGCCAGCCGGCCCAGTGGCCGGGGCAAAACTTATTGGGCTTTGCCCTGATGGAAGTCCGAGACCAACTGCGCCGCCCATGAGCTTTTTTCTAACGAGTCGCTTTTTCTATCTCTGCACGGCGCTCATTGTGGGCTTCGTGGCGGCCTTTTTTCTGCCCTGGCTGCTGGGGCCAATGG
>CALMOO010000286.1:1200-6139 GCA_937871705.1 uncultured Hymenobacter sp. | reverse complement strand
ACTTCTTAGGAAAAAGCGAATCGCCCCCCGAGAGGCTGCGGCGGGCCGTCAGCTCGGCAAAGATGTTTTGGTAATTAAATTTCCAGACACGCGTGTTGAATTTCAGGAAGAAGTAGGGCGAGCTGTAATCCGACAGAATCAGTGAGCGATAGCCATTGCCGATAAAGTTGCGGTCGTGCGCAAACTGAATGTTGATGTGCTTGGTGGCCGCGTAGGTAATGCCGCCGCGCGCCGTAAAAAAGTCGTAGGCGCTACCCCCTTCATTTTTGAAATACTTCGTGTAGCCTTCGTGTGGCGCCACGGGTTGGCCTTGCTTATCGCGCTGAATGCGCTGCTGCACGTAGCCCGGCACCGCTTCCTGGTTGTCAGTCAGGAACGCGTAAAAACCCAGGCGCTGGTCGACCGTGCCCTCAAAGGTGATGCCGCGCGTATTCACGTAGCGTAGCCCGCTGAGGCTGTTCTCGCCGCCATCTTTGCCAGCTTGCAGCAGTAGCACTGGGTTCAGGCGAAAGGTGAAATCCTTGGTCTGGACGTGGTAGAGGTCGGTCTGGTCGCGGTAGAAATACGTAAGAATTGGCTGCTGGCTCACGTTCAGGCTATCGCCCAGCGTCGAGTACATCCAGCTGTCCTTCAGCAAGTACTGCGCGTTGAAGCGGTCGGCGCGCGACAGGGAGCCTTGGCCCAGCGTTAAGCTGTCGCCGCTCAGCAGGCGCTCGCCCAGGTGCGCGGCTGCCGCCCGCGTGTAGGGTCGCACGCTGGTGTGCGGGTCTTGCAGCGAGTCGGGCCCAAACTTGATGGCGTAGCGGTCGAGGAGCCGGTACGTATTGGGGTCGAGCGGCACGTAGAGCGCGCCTTGGTACGCCCGGCCTTGGGCGGCAGGGCGATAAGGTAAGGGCACCGCCCGTGGCGTAGGCGCTTTGATGGTTATCCGCGCTTCTTTGGCCGGCTCCTTGCCCTTTGGCTTGATTTCCGGGTTGTCCTTCGGCAGGGGTTGGTTAAAGATGTACCAATTGGCCGAGCCCGGCGCGGGCGGGGTGGGGGTAGGCGTTGGGGTTGGCGTTTGGGCCCCAAGCTGGCCCGCTAGCAGCAGCAGAAATGGTAACAGGTAGTGTTTCATCAATTAAGAATACTACCCGGACAGGGCAGGCGCTACAAAATTACGTCGCCCGGCGCCGTGCTGGTTTCTTCCCCGACCTT
This sequence comes from uncultured Hymenobacter sp., assembly GCA_937871705.1. Taxonomy (GTDB): domain Bacteria; phylum Bacteroidota; class Bacteroidia; order Cytophagales; family Hymenobacteraceae; genus Hymenobacter. The sequence goes on along the minus strand of CALMOO010000286.1, from coordinate 4,942 downwards.
TGAGGCCATTAGGGAGGTGGTGAATTGGTGAGTAAACACCTGCTGCCCTCACCTGCTCACCCACTCATCTCTCGTTCGTGCTGCGCCTGCTTGCCTTCGCCGACCTCGACCTGGCTCACTGGGATGCCTGCGTGGCGGCCAGCCCCGGCGCGCTGCCCTACGCTCACGCGTGGTGGCTGCAAGCCACGGCCGGTCGCTGGGCTGCCGTGGTAGAGCCAGGCCCGGCGGGCACCTACCGCTCATTGTTCCCGCTGCCGCTCAAGTGGCGGCCCTGGGGGTGGGTAGGGTTTCAGCCGTTGTTTACGCAGCAGCTTGGCCTGGTACTTACCCCCGAAAGCCAGGAGACACACTTGGCAGATTATCTGGCTTTCATAGCGCAGAAATGCACCAGCTTTTACCAGCAGCTGCCGACGGCCGCCCTACCCCTCCCTAGTCTGCCAACCGGCTTCGAGGCAACTGAGCGCCTAACCTACCACCTTGACCTTGGCCCTGACTATGCTACCCTGCGCCGGGGCTATCTGGCTGCCTGCCGCCGTCACTTGCGCAAAAACAGCGAGTTGGCGCAGCCCTTGCAAGTAGCCGCGGGCGACGATATAGAAGAATTGATAGCGCTATTTCTCACTTATCGCGGCCCCAAGCATACAGGCTTGCGCAAGTGGCACTATGCGCGCCTGCGCCGCGTGTATGCTGTGCTGCAAGCGCGTGGGCTGGCCGAGCTGCGCCAGATACGCCACCCAGCTACCGGCGAGTTGCTAACCGGAGCATTATTGGTGCGCCACCCCGGTGGGGTCATTTATTTGTTTGGCGCGACTTCGCCAAATGGGCGGGCGGCCAGCGCGCCCATTATTTTGCTCGATGATGCCTTGCGCCACTACGCGGGCCGGCCGGGGCAGGTGTTCGACTTTGAGGGGGGTAGCATCCCGACTATTGCTCGTTTCTTTGCCAACTTCGGGGCGCGGCCCGTGCCTTACCCTGCCCTTACTTTCACTTCCACCCCTTGGTCATTACGATGGATGCGCCTTTAACCTCGCCGGCTACCCCTCAGCCAGAACTTGACCGCCTGCATGTTGTGTGCGCCGAGCCGAGCATTGCCAACCATTTTCTAGCCGAGCTGCGCGACGTAGATATTCAAAAGGACAGCTTGCGCTTTCGCCGCAACCTGCAGCGCCTCGGCGAAATTATTGCCACCCGCATCAGCGTGCAGCTCAGCTACACGCCCCAGTCTGTGCAAACGCCCCGCGGCAAGGCGCCCAGCAAGCTACTGCGCGACTTTCCGGTGCTGGCCACCGTGCTGCGAGCAGGTTTGCCGTTTCACCAGGGCTTTTTAAATTATTTCGACCAGTCGCCGAGCGCTTTTGCTGCCGCTTATCGCATCGAGGGCACGGCTCAGGTGCAGGTGCAGCTCGACTACCTCACGGCGCCGCGCCTCGACGAGCGCGTGCTCATCCTGGCCGACCCGATGCTGGCTACCGGCAAGAGCCTCGTGCAAACATACCGGGCCATGCTGCGCTTTGGTACACCGCGCCAGGTACACATTGCGGCCGTTATTGCCTCGCCCGAGGGGGTAGCCTACGTGATGCGCGAAATACCGGAAGCAACGCTTTGGGTAGCTGCCGTCGATGAGAAGCTCAACGAGCAAGCCTACATTATTCCGGGGCTCGGCGATGCTGGAGATTTGGCTTTTGGTAGTAAAATATGAAATATTAGCCTGAGTTTGGAGTTAGCCTAGTTCGCGCTCGCGCCTACCCCCCTAATTTCACACCGAGCTGCCTTGCCCGAAGTAGGGTATTTTTGTCGTGTTGCCGTCCGGCCGCGTCCCTTCCCGATTTCTTATTTTCTCCTGGTGCTTCCTTCCACTGCCAAATGGGCTTCCGTTTTCTTGCTCAGCATGGTAAAGTTTCTGGGCGGGCCGCTGGCTGGCAGTAGCCTGGGCCTGGGCTTCTGGCAGACACTCGGGCTCACCGTGGCCGGCATGATGACCAGCGTGTTCGTATTTTCGGGCATCGGTCGGGCCTGGGTGCGCCACCGGCAGCGGCAGCGGCGCCTGCGCCGGGCGCCGGTATTCTCCAAGCGCTCGCGCAATATCATCAAGGTCTTCAAGCGGTTTGGCATGGGCGGCATTGCGTTCCTGACGCCCATTTTGCTGTCACCCATTGGCGGCACCGTCATTGCCACGCTGCTGGGCGTGCCGCGCCAGCGCATTCTGCTGCACATGCTTTGGAGCGCCCTGCTGTGGGGCGGCATCCTCACGCTGGCCAGTGCCCGCATCGGGCACCTGCTGCATCACCACTAGCGCCAGATTCAAAAGCCGTTGGTGGTCAAAGAATTAGGCTTGGTGTTAATGCAACCTTTGCGAGTTTCAAGGAGTCGTAACTAGAAATGCTCCATGAAAACTGGCTCCCTACCCCTGCTTGGCCTGCTAACGGCACTTACACTGCTAACTGCCGCTTGTAAAAAGGCCGAAGAGCCCATGTCTGACGCCGTAATTACGGGTTACAACCAAGCTTTATGTTCCTGTTGCGGAGGGCTGATGATAAATTTTAATGGAGAAACGCGCCCTTATACTGGAGATTTTAAGCTGATACAGAATACCGATGCTGAGTTGGGTATTAGTACAAGAGATACATTTCCCTTATACGTCAAAGTGGACTGGACCCCTCTTGCTGGTGGCTGTGGAGCTACCAGAATCAACGTGACTAAATTGAAAAGAAAGTAGCGCACTTAGCTGCTGCGGCGCCGGGGTCGCGCCTTCACGGCCTTCATGCTGGGCGCCGATGCACCTTTCTTGCCGGGGTTTTTCTTGCTGCCCTTCTGGCTTTTCTTGTGGTGGTTGCCTTCTTCAAATGGCTTGCCGGTACGTTTGTCGATGGTCACGCCGGGTTTTATCCACTCTTTTTTCTCGTGGAAAGACCCTTTAAAATCGGGGTCTTCGCGGCGGCGCTGCTCGTCGAGCACGCGGGCGTGCTGCTGGCCTTCCACAAACGGCGTGCTGGTAACTTCCACTTCTTCCGGAATGGGCAGGAGCGGAATTTGCTGCTGAATAAGCGCTTCGATGCGCTCGATGTGCTGCCGCTCGGCGGGGTTAGCGAAGGTGATGGCCGCGCCCGTGTGCCGCGCGCGCCCGGTGCGCCCAATGCGGTGCACATAGTCGTCGTAAATCAGCGGCACGTCGAAGTTGATAACGTGGCTTACCTGCGGCACGTCGATGCCGCGAGCCGCCACGTCGGTAGCCACCAGGTAGCGCACGTTGCCTTCTTTAAACGCGTCCATGCTATTGAGGCGCGCGTTTTGGCCCTTGTTGCCGTGTATCACACGTATCTCGCCCAGCGGCGCTTTGCGCTCCAGAAAGCGCGCTACCTGGTCGGCATTCTCCTTAGTGCGCGTAAACAGCAGCACGCGCTTAAACTCCTCCTGGTCGCGCTGAAGCAAGTACTCGAGCAAGTTGATTTTGGTAGCCAAGTTGGGCACTTCGTACAGCACCTGCGTTACCGTCTGGGCAGGCTGGGCCGGCGGCGTCACCTCTACCCGCACCGGAAACTCCAGAAATTCCTCGCTTAGCACGGCTACGCGCTCAGGCATGGTGGCCGAAAACAGCACATTCTGCCGCTTGCGCGGAATAATTTCTAGGATGCGCCGAATCTGGGGCATGAAGCCCATATCCATCATTTTGTCGGCCTCATCGAGCACTAGCGTTTGCAGGTTTTTCAGGATAAGGTCGCCCTTTAGGTAAATTTCCATGAGG
>CALMOO010000286.1:0-1190 GCA_937871705.1 uncultured Hymenobacter sp. | reverse complement strand
TATCAAGGCCTTGCTTGATGGTTTCTATTTGCGTTTTCGGCCCTAGCCCGCCGTAGATGGCATAAATGCGCACATCGGTATTAACAGCCAGTTTCTTTAAGTGCGCTTCCAGCTGAATGGCCAGTTCGCGCGTTGGCGCCAGCACTAGGGCCCGTGGATGTTCGCCTTGAGCATACTTCACCTTCATGAGGAGGGGTAGGCCGAAGGCGGCGGTTTTGCCGGTGCCCGTTTGGGCAATGCCCAGCACGTCGTGCCCAGCCAGCAGCAGCGGAATAGTTTGCAGCTGCACCGGCGTGGGCTCGGTGAAGCCGGCATCGGCTACGGCTGTGAGTAGCTGCTTGTTAAGTTTGAAATCTGCGAATGTAGCGGGGGTATCCATAAGGCAAAGGTCGGGTTGTTTTGCTGCGCCAGCGTCTCATCCTGTTTCCTACCCCTCGCTTTTTGAAGAAAACCGTTAGCTCAAAAAGCTGGTTGCAACCGGTTTTTAGCGCTCAGCTCTCTGCTAGCTGCTCGCCTCAAACTGCGGAGGATAGGCGCAGAAGTGGCACCAGAACAATCATTTTTTGACTAAAAACCTTGCAAAGCTTAGGCAAACTGTTATCTTTGCACCTCCAAAACACCACACGGTAGATATAGCTCAGCTGGTTAGAGCGTCGGATTGTGATTCCGAAGGTCGTGGGTTCGAGCCCCATTATTTACCCTCGCGAAAGTCCTCGGATGCGAATCCGAGGACTTTTTTTGTTATTTGTGCCGTTCGGCACAAGTTCTCCTATCCTCCAACCTACTCATTCATCCCAAATGAGCCTTCTCGTTATCGGCTCCGTGGCCTTCGACGCCCTGGAAACTCCTTTCGGCAAAACTGACAAAATCATCGGCGGTGCGGCTACCTACATCAGCCTGGCCGCCTCATACTCGACCAAGCCGGTTAATCTGGTGGCCGTCGTGGGTGGCGATTTTCCGCAGCCCGACATCCTGACCCTGGAGGAACACGGCGTGGACGTGGAAGGGCTGCAAATCAAGCCCGACGAAAAGTCGTTTTTCTGGTCGGGCAAGTACAGCAAGGACCTCAACTCGCGCGAAACCATTACTACGGAGCTAAACGTGCTTGGCTCGTTCGACCCCGTTATTCCGGATGCTTACCAAAACTGCAAGTGGCTGATGCTAGGCAACCTAGCGCCGCAGGTACAGCG
>CALMOO010000285.1 GCA_937871705.1 uncultured Hymenobacter sp. | reverse complement strand
AGCGTGGGGTGTTGAAGCCGTCTTCGAGGCCGTCGCCGTTTTGAGTGCGGTCGAGGCGGGTGTAGGTGGTGTTGGCGCCGGCCAGGTAGCCGCTGGCCAGCTCGTAGCGCAGCCCCGCCGAGCCGCCGTAGTTATACACCTGGCTCTGCGAGTTGGTCCAGAGCCGGTAGCGGGCCTGTCCGGCGCGGGCATTAAGGGTAGTGGCAATGGTGTTCAAATCGGCCGACGTGATGGGCGTGCCATTGGCCGTAACGGGCACGTAGGCTTCAACTTGCGCAATAAAATCGCGGTACGAGTTGTAGTAAAAATCCATATCAAACAGCAGCCGCCCGCCCGGTCCCAGCGCCGCCTTGTAGCCCATTTCGAGCGAGCGGATATACTCGGGCTTGAGGTAGGTGTACGGATTTTTCACCAGCAAACCTTGGTTGGCCGCTATGGCTTGCTGCTTCTTCTGCGCCGCCGTGGCCGACGAGTTATTTGCATTGATACCAGCCGTTACGGCCGCGTTAAAGGCGTCGATGCTGGTGCGCAAGTAGCTGTTTTCAAACACGCCGCTCGACATCACTGGCAAGCCCCCCACGCGCTTCACCTGCCCGCTATTCACGTTGCTAAAGCCCTCAAACAAGCTCGGGAAGCGGTAGCCGCTCTGGTAGCTCAGCCGGAAATTCTGCCGCTGCGTGGGCGAAAAAACGGCCGTAAACCGCGGGTTCAGCTTCACGTCAAAATAGTCGTTTTTATCCACGCGCAACGTGGCCGTCAGCCGCAGCTTCTCCTCAAACAGCCGCCCGCCAGCCTGCACGAAGCCGCCGGTTTTGGAGTATGTCAGGTTGTCGGTGAGCGGGTCTTTGCCGGGGTTGGGGTTGATAAAGTAATTGCCATCGGGCACCACGATGTAGGTGCGGTGGTCGGCTCCGGCTAGCAGGTCGAGTTGGGGGGGTAGGGCATTGTTGCCGCGCCGCAGGGCCTCCGCAATGTTCACCTGGGCCTCGCCGTGCAGCAGGTTGGCCTGCACGCGCAGGGCCGCGCCCACGTCCCAGTTATTAATGTCTTGCAGCTGGCTCAGGCGCTGGTTGAAGGCGTCGGTGCCGGGCTGGAGGCGGCCAGCATCGGCAGCCTGGCGCGCCGTGGCCAGGGCCGCCGCTACCCCCTGGCCGCCGGCCGTGGCCGAGTTCCAGGCATTCGTGAAATCAGTATTCCACTGCGCATCAGGCTTATAGCTGCGGTCTATATTCTCACCCATCGAGCGCAGGTTGTAGCTCTTGCCGGTGTTTTCCTTGGTAAAGTAGGCGCGGGCCTGCACCACGGGGGTAGTCAGGGTGAGGGCGTGCTGCTGCAAGCGATAGTCCTGCAGCCGGAAGCGGTTCGAGCGCTGGTACACGTTGTCGAAGCCCGCCACGCGGTACGTGTAGGCCAGCTCTACCCCCGGCCGAAAGCGGTAGTGCACCGCCGCATCGGCCTTGAGCGTCTGGAGGTTATAATCGACCAGGTCTTTCTCATCGTAGCCGGTGCGAGCCACCGAGTACTGCTTGCCGCCCAGCGTCAGCGTCGTGCGGTCCGACGACTCATTGCCGTAGCGGTTCACCTGGTCCGGGGCTGGGTTGGCGGCCCCAAACAGCCCGGTTGTGGCATTGCCGTTGGGGTTGATGTCGGTCTGGTCGTTGGCCACCCAGTCGTAGCCGCGCAGGTAGGTTGCGTTCACCTTAAACGCTAGTCTGTCGGCCAGCAGCACCTTGGCGTAGCGCACGCTGGTTTCGGAATAAGCCTTAGCACCGCTGTTCGGGTCATTCACGTGGTTGATGCCCGTTTGCTGGCGCACGCTCACGCCTTCTGAGCTAAAGGGATTCTTCGTCGTGAAATTGGCCAGCCCGTTAATGGCATTCAGCCCGTAGAGCGCAGCGGCCGTGCCCGGCACCAGCTCCACAGACTGAATATCCAAGTCGCTCGGCCCAAGTACGTTGCCAATCGGCCCGCCAATGTGCGGCGCCTGGTTGTCCACGCCATCCACGAGCTGGGCAAAGCGCACGTTGGTCGTGTTGGTGAAGCCCCGCGCATTTATCACCTTGAAGCCCAGGCTGGGCGTAATTACCTGCACACCCTTTAAATGCTCGATGGCATCAAAAAACGACGGTGCCGGCGTTAGCCGAATGGCGCGGGCATTGAGCTTCTCCACCGTCACCGGCGACTGCAAAAAGCTCTCCTCCACCCGCGACGCCGACACCACCACCTCGTTCAGGTCGGAGCGTAGGGTGTCAGGAGGGGGGGTAGGGCGGCGCGGTGGCCGGGCAGTTTGCGCCAGCGCGGGTTGGGCCAGCGCCGTCAGCGCGAGGGAGAGCAGGGGTAGCTTGTTTTTCACAGAAATAGTTTAATAGCCAATCGTTTGTCATTGTTTCGCAGGCTCGCACTGACAGATTCACTCAGTGCATTACTGCACTTTCACCACGCGCAGGCCCGTGAGCTGACGCACCCAGCGGGTGGGTTTTTTCTCTAGAGGCACAATGAGTTGGTAGGGCCCGTAGTGGGGGTAGGGGCTGGCCGTCGCGCTGGTCGGCCAGCAGAATAGTTTGGGGCGCGAAGTCGGCGTCGATTTCGGGCAGGGCAAACACGGCCAGGGCCACCCTGCGGTACAGGTGCTTCCGGCCATCTATGTCGGTGGTGGCCTGCTCGCGGTGGGGTAGGGCCGCTAAGTCGGCCGCCGTGACGGTGCGAGGCGTGGCCACCAAGCTATCGATGCGCAGCGAGGCAGGGGTAGGCGCGGGTGACGCTTGGCCGTAAGCTACTGGCGGCGTGGTATTAGCTATGGCTACTGCTGGTGAAGAAGCCAGCAGGCAGCAGCCACCAAAAGAAGAAAGTAGCATCTGGTAAGTAGCAAAAAGCGTTATATTCGAGAAAATATAACGCCAGACGCTGCTGAATGTTTTGCAGCTTTTCCCGTCTTAGTGATACAGCCGAGCTGTCTCGTCGGCCAGAAACTGCGCGAACCGCGCCTGCATTTCCCTAAACTCGGCCACGGCGCGCCCGCCTGCCTCGGTGAGCACGGCCCCGCCGCCGTGCGCCCCACCGGCCTGCGCGCCCACCAGCGGTTGGCGCGCCTGCGCGTTCATCGAGCTTACCAGGTCCCACGCTTTTTTGTACGACATGCCCATGTCCTTGGCCGCTCGCGAGATAGAGCCCGTAGCCTGAATGCGCTCCAGCAGCTCTAGCCGCCCAATGCCCAGGAAGCGGTCGGCGGGCCCTTCTATCCAGAGGCGGCCATTAGCGCGGAAAGGCTGGTTTTCGGCGAAAAGGTCGTGCATGAGTAAGTAGCTGATTATCGGCAGCCAACTAGCTGTAGGCCAACAAATCTGGCTGCTCCTCAAGCCAGGCCGCCGCGGCTTCTTCGCTATCGAAGGAGCGGTACCGAATGGGCAGGCCCTGCACGTTGGTCGTGATAAAAGCCGTGGCCAGCCGCGTGTACGCATCCGTCGAGACTACCACCGCGCCGTAGCGGTAGCCGCCTTCACGCACGGCGTGCGGCAGCCATTCCTGAGCCACCCACAGCTGCTCCTGCGTGGTGAAAGCCAACATATCTACCTGATGCACCAACACCTTGCTCCATCGGTGCATTTGCAGCGCCTTGGTAATGGCCGAAAACAAGGCGCCGGTATCGGCTAGGGTTCTCGGTCCAGGCCCCCAGTATACCCGCAAATAGCCGGCTGGGTCTTCCTTAAGCCGCCCAGCCGCATTCTCAAAAAGCACAGATGAACCAATAGTCACCATAGTTGACAAATATATTAAACTTGCCGAAACATTGCACAGCAAACTCCAGGCCCGTGTACGGCTCGTCGTTCACCCTACAAATAGGATGCCCACCGCCAGCACAAACACCGGGCGCATAATAACTCCAGTAATAAACTGATAGTATAAATAACTGATTTGTAAAAGTGTAAGCTAAGTTGCCGTGGGCAATTACAAGTTGATTTTCACCGACTCCGTCACCTAGCGAAACAAGTGCAGGCGCGTGTTGCCGCCCTAGCTCCAGCCCCACCTGCCAATGCGCGCCCGGGCCACGTGGGGCTGGGTAGCATAATAGCGGCTCCGAGCAAGCTGGCCTGCCCGCAGGTCGGCTTGCGATAGATATCCTCAAGGGTAACGGGTTGTTTTTGCTAGGCCTCGGCGGCCGAAACGAGGTGGCTAGGCAGCAGCGCGGCTGGGGCCGAAGAAGCCAGCGCCACCGCCCGCACAAAAGAGCGAAACGTCATAGAAGCCAAGGGCAGAAATAATTGCATGAAGATGCGCGTTGGCCAGTTGGAAAATCGCCGCGCCCGATGCGCCCGGCTGCCGACCTTTGCCCTCGTTCTTTTCTGGTTGCTTTGCTTATGCGTTTGCTTTTGATTCTTTTAGGCGTGGTTTTACTGGCGAGCTGCTCGGTGAAAACCGGCTCGATGCGCCTCGATTTTGTGGGCACTACCCGCTTTATTTCGAGCAACCGCCAGGGGGTAGGGCCTGCCGACACGCTGGCCAGCCGCATCTACGCCGAAGCCGACGCCCCCGACCAGCTCCTAACGCGCCTGCGCATCACGGTGAAATATTCGCCCCGGCGCAATCCTTTTCTGTATCCCGTGCCGGTGAGTACGCTCGTGCGCGACTCTATTGACCATAATCCCGACCCGGACTTTATTTATCTCGATACGCTGCTGGCTGTCGACGGCCGGTTTCCGAACGTCAATAATACCAAGGCGTTTGTATTCACTTCGGTGTTTGGGGCGCGCACCACGTCCGGCATCGAGCGCTGGCAGTACGAGCTGCGCAACGCCGACGGTAGCGTGAGCGCCAGCCGCGCCTTTCAGGTGAGCGTGCGCCGCGCCGATTCGCTGCTCACCTACCAGGACTACACCCTGCGGCTGCCCTCGCCGGCGGCCGGGCCGGCGGCGCGGCGGTTTTTGCAGCTGCGGGCCGGGCTGGCGCTGCCCGCCTATTCGGTACTAAACACCCAACCTAGCGGGCCCGACGTGCAGGCCGCGCAAACGGCTCAGCAGCAGATTACCGACCTCATTCTGCTGCCCAACGGCTCACAGCTGGTGGCGCCCGATGCCGACACCACGCAGGTAGCCTTTAAGCTGAATGCCCGGCGCTGGCCGCTGCCTAATCGCCGCCAAACCCGCATCTACCTGACCACCCTACCCGCCGCCAGCTACGACGCTATAACGACCAACGATGCTATTGCGGCGGCTTACAACGCCGCCAGCAGCCTCAATGGCAATGGTACCATAACTCCCGCTCTGGCGGCCGGCCAGGTGTATGCCTACCGCGCCGACTACCGCAGCCACCAATACGGCCTGATTCGGGTTATTAGCACGCCCAGCAATACCACGGCCATTACCACCGTGGGCTTGCAATTGCAGGTGCGCACAGCTAAGTAGTTGTTCAGCAGCATTTTTTTAATATAAGGACGTATAAAACAGGGGCGGAAAGGGGGTAGCGCCACGCCAGTAGTGGCCGCTACCTCCTTCCCGCCCCTGTTTTGGGCTTAGGACTAGCTGGTTAGAAAATCAGCCCGCCCGTGACGCTAGCCGTGAAGCGATGCTGGTCGATGGCAATGACCGGCGCGGGCACGCTGGCCAAGGCATAGGGCGAATACTGGTCTTTATACGTCAGGTAAACGCCCGCGGCATCGACAAAAAAGCTTTTGGTGCGCACGCCTACCCCCCCGGTAAAGTAGTTTTGGCTGCGGTCGGGCGAGGTGTAGGCGTAAGGGTTGCCGTAGCGCGCGTAGCCCAGCCGCACCCGGAAAATGTCGAAGCGACCTTCGGCGCCTACGCGCAGGTTTACGGTGTTGCGGTAGCCGCTGCTAATCTGTTGGTTAGCATCTTCGAGCTGGTTGCTTACGTCGTCGGTGTTTGAGCGGTAGCGGGCCTGGGCGTAGCCCACGTATTCCACATCGCCACTCAGAAAGCCATACTTGCTGAGGAGTACTACTACCCCCCCATTGGCCCGGAAGGGGGTAGTGAGGCTGTAAGAAAAGGTGCCCGGCGCCGTGCTGAAGATGTTGTTAGTCTGGCTGCTGTAGTTTGATACAAGCGTGGTGCTATACTCATCTGTCAGGCGGATGTAGGTTGGCGTTTGAATCGACGCCCCAAAGCGCACCACATCAACTGGCCGGTAAATGAGGCCGAGCCGGGCATTGACGCCGGTGCCGGTGGTGCGGACGTAGTCTTGCACGTTGAAGTCTTCGCCATAGCCAAGCTTGGGGTCAACCGAGCTTTCGCTGAACGTGCTGGTGCGCGTGCGGTTCAGCGACACAATGCCAATGCCACCCCCGATATAGAATTTATTGTTGAAGTTGCCGCCATAGCCCAGGTCAAACTGCGAGAGTGAGCCTTTCGAAACCACCTGGTCGTTCTGAGTAATGTTGCCCGTGCGCGGCTGCGTAATCACGGAGTCGACAGCAATTCCATTGCGACGGCGTTGCAGACGCTGAATATCGGTTAGCTCACCGCCATAAGCCAAGCCATCAATGTCGTAATAGTCACCACTACTGCCTTGCTGGCCAATGCCTTGCAATTCTTGCTGGTAGCCCTGGCTGGTCGCGTTGTTGTAGCCAGCGGGCTCGCGCAGGCGCTGAAAGAACGAGTGCCCATCATCGGTCGTGTTTTGGTAGCGGAAGGCCTGGTTGAAGTCGGCCTGCCGCGTAAAGCCCAGCGCAAACGAGCCGCCGCGCCAAGCACGGTCCTCGTTGTCGGGCTTGCGGCCGCTAAACACCACGCCCGCACTTGCTACGTGAAAGCTGTTGGCCGTCTGGTTTATCGAGCCGACGCTGCCCAGCGAGGCGGCATTGCTAGTCGGAGCGGCGTCGGCGTTGCCAAAGCCCAGGCCAGGCGTAAACGTTATCTCCGACTTGGTGTAGAAGCCCAGCCCGGCGGGGTTGACGGTGAGGCTGCTGAAGTCGGCTCCCAAAGCCACGCTGGCGCCTCCAATGCCCAGGGTGCGGGCCGTACCACTCGGGCCCAGCCGCGAATACAGGAGGGCGTCACCAACGTAGGGGTTCTGAGCCTGCGCCGAGTGGCTAAAACCCAAAAAGCCGCCTAGCAACGTAGCCAGGCCCACAAATGCGTGCTTCATAGAAAAAAGGTTGGGGCAAAAAAGAGCCGGTCCGAGGGACCGGCTCGGGTTAAATCAAGCTGTCGAAGACATGTACGCTAAATGAAGGCCTATGGCCGGGCCGGAAACTAGCGGCGACGGCCGCCGCCTCCGCCACCACCGCCGAAGTTGCCTCCACCACCGCCACCGAAGCCACCACCTCCGCCGCCCCCAAACGAGCGGGGCTGGCTAAAGCTGCGCTGCTCGAAGCTGCGGCTGGGTTGGCTGTAGCTTCGCTGCTGCTGGTTGTAGTTGGGCTGGCTGTAGCTACGACGCTGCATTTGCTGGTCGTTGCTAACGTTGCCGGTGTTGTTGGCACTACCATTATTGGTATTACCCCCGCCAAACACGTTGCCGAAAAAGCCCCGGCGACCTGTATTCTGGTTCTGGGCAGGCTGCGAGAGAGTAGTTGCGGGCTGTACGCCCGGCGTAGTAGCGCCCGGTGCCACAGTGCCGCCTGGGAAGGCAGCATTGCCGTTGCCGCGGCGGCCCCAGCCACCAGCTTGCGGCGCCGCGTTGGCTTGGCCAGTAGCAGGGTTGATAGTAGCGTTACCACCCGGTGCTGCTACCCCACCCGTGGGCGTGTAACCAGCGCCCCGGCGGCCGCTGCCAATGTTAACAGCATTGGGGTTGCCCACAGCTGCCGGCGAAACGGTGCCAGCTGTGGCGCCATTCATCACGGCACCACCACGTACTGGGTTGGTGCCCGAGCCGCTGCGCGTGCCATTGGCGTAGATAACAGGGCGGCTGTAGCCGTAAGCCCCACGGTAGCCACCATAGACGTCGCCGTAGTAGCCACCACCATAGGGGTAGCCATAGGCATAAGGCGAATAGCCGTAGCCAAACGGCGAGCCGAAGCCATAGCCAAATGGCGAGCCGAAGCCAAGGCTGATGCCCGACCCGTAACCAAAGCCAAACGGCGAGTAGAAGGGGTCGTAGAAGCCACCAGGGTAGCCACCAAAGCCGTAGCCAAAGGGGCTATAACCACCAAACCCACCGTAGCCGTAGCCAATGCTCAGGCCGGCGCCGTACCCGAAGGGCGAGCCGTAGAAGGAAGGCGCTACCGACCAGGAAGGCGAGTAGTTGGTGGTGCTGACGCCTGGCCCGGTGTAGGGCTGCCCAAACGCACTGGGCGTCCCCGACGAGTAGCTGTCGTCGTAATAGTCAGTGCCACTGGTCGTAGCTGCTTGCGCCGTGCCACCCTGGTAGTCGGGGTTAGCATTGTCGCCGGCAGCGGGGGTAGTGGCCTGCGCTGAGTTATTATAATCGTTGTTGTTCTGGTAGCCGGCGGCCGGGGTGTTAGCCACAGCCGTCGTGCGGTCTTTCGACGAGTAGTACACGCCGTCATCCTCCGTAGAGGAAAGCGCCCCCGTGGTGGCGCACCCGCTCAAAGCGAGCAGCGCAAGGGCCGGCAGAGTAGCGGAGAGCAGGTTTTTCATGAGTGAAAAGGCAGAAACAGCCGTTTGCTGAATGATAGAGTAAAAAAAGGACGCAGAAATGGAAACTAAGTGAAGCTCCCGGCCACATGGTCGAGCCCAACAAGATACTACGCAAACAAAGACTTCACTCCGGCGCGCTAGACTATAACGTAATTTCGCCCCAAAACGGTGCCTTTATTTTGAAGTTACTGACACAAAACTTATACCAGAATCGGCCAGCTCAGCCCTAGCGCCGACCGACTGGTTTATAGCTGCCATCATGAGCAAAAAGCTGCCAACCCGCCAGGAAGATTATTCGGCCTGGTACAACGAATTAGTGAAGCGCGCCGGCCTGGCCGAGAACTCGGCCGTGCGCGGCTGCATGGTCATCAAGCCCTACGGCTACGCCATCTGGGAAAAGATGCAGCGGACGCTGGACGACATGTTCAAGCGCACCGGCCACGAGAATGCCTACTTCCCGATTTTCATCCCCAAAAGCCTGTTTGAGGCTGAGGAGAAAAACGCCGAAGGCTTCGCCAAAGAGTGCGCCGTGGTCACGCACTACCGCCTCCAAACCGACCCCGACCGACCAGGCAAACTGCGCGTCGACCCTAACGCCAAGCTTGAAGAAGAGCTGATTGTGCGCCCCACCTCGGAGGCCATTATCTGGAGCACGTACAAAAACTGGATTCAGAGCTACCGCGACCTGCCGCTGCTCATCAACCAGTGGGCCAATGTAGTACGCTGGGAAATGCGCACGCGCTTGTTCTTGCGCACCGCCGAGTTTTTGTGGCAGGAAGGCCACACGGCCCACGCCACCGCCACCGAGGCCGTAGCCGAAACCCGCCAGATGCTCGACGTGTACGCCGAGTTTGCCGAAGAGCACATTGCCCTACCCGTCGTGAAAGGCGTGAAGACGCCCAACGAGCGTTTCGCCGGCGCCGAAGACACCTATTGCATCGAGGCGCTGATGCAGGATGGCAAGGCCTTGCAGGCCGGCACCAGCCACTTCCTGGGCCAGAATTTTGCCAAAGCCTTTGACGTGCAGTTTGCCAATAAAGACGGCGTGCGCGAGCACGTGTGGGGCACGAGCTGGGGCGTGAGCACCCGCCTGATGGGCGCGCTCATCATGGCTCACTCCGACGACGAAGGCCTCGTGCTACCCCCCAAGCTGGCGCCGATTCAGGTTGTGATTATTCCTATTTACAAGACTGGCGAATTGGATGCGCTGCTGGAGCGCATCCGGCCCATTCAGCAAGGGCTGGCGCAACGCGGCATCTCGGTGAAACTGGACGCCCGCGACACCGAGCGCCCCGGTTTCAAATTTGCCGAGTGGGAGATGAAAGGCGTGCCCGTGCGCCTAGCTATCGGCGCCCGCGACCTCGACGCCGGCACCGTAGAGGCCGCTCGCCGCGACACCAAACAAAAGCTGCAGCTGCCCCTCGCCGACGTAGTTGATAGCGTAGACAAGCTGCTGGATGACATTCAACTAAGCATCTACAACAAAGCCAAAGACTACCGCACGGCTCACACCACCCGCGTCGAAACCTACGACGAGTTCAAGGCCGTGCTCGACGGCCCCGGTGGCTTCGTAGTGGCCCACTACGACGGCACTTCCGAAACTGAGGAACTCATCAAGGAGCAAACCAAAGCTACCGTGCGTTGCCTACCCCTCAACGAGCCCGACGAGGACGGCGTGTGCATTGTGACTGGCCGGCCGAGCCAGCGCCGGGCGTGGTTTGCTAGGGCGTATTAAGTTCGCGTTGCTACTAGCCAAAAGGGCCATTCATCGTACGATGAATGGCCCTTTTGGCTAGTAGCAACGCAGCCGGATTACTCTGTCAGCACGCCTCGGCGAGTGCCAACTAGCTGGCCATCGAACCATAAGTTAAAAAAATAGATGCCAGCAGCTTGCTGTTGGCGGTGCCAAGTCAATGTTTGCGTGCCGGCTGGTAGTAGCCCTGCATCGAGCTTATCGACGGGGCGACCTAGGGCATCCAGTACCGTCAGCTCGACACGGGCAGTGTGGAGTAGGTCGAAGCCCAGGGTCGTGCTGCTGCCTACTGGGTTAGGGGCCAGTACGAGGCTTTTGGCTAGCTCGGCGCTGTGGATGTCAGTTGTTACCCCCGCTGGTTGCACGGCAATGTCGCGCACCTCGTAGTAGCCGCCGAAGGGGCCAATAGTAACGCTAATGCTGCCTGGGGCCATAGCAAGCGTTCGCAGTGCAGCGTAGCCACTAGCTGGGTCAACTCCAGATATGGACACGTACCCGATATCGCGACCCGTAGCTGGGTCGTAATAAAAATCTAGGTCTAGGTTGAAGCTCGGAGGATAAGCAGCAGTAGCAGTGGGTGTTCTTGAAAACAAAGCAGATACAGTGCGTACCTCGCCACTGCTAGGCGTATCGATGGTGGCCAGCTGGTAAGTAGCTTCATCTACTGCGTACAAAGAAGTAGGTGGGCCACCAGAGTAGGCACTGGTATAAGCTAGGGTACCTGGGTGAGCGGTAGTGCCAGCATACGCGTCGCCGACGGCGTAAGCAAAAGGGGCATCGGTAGCCACGAGACCACCCGTAGTGGGGTTTAGGCGCACGTTGGCTTGCGTGCTAGTGCTGCAAACGCGAATGCGGTCAGTGGCAGGGTCAAAAGTGAAGCCAATGTGAGGAGTAATACCACCTTCATTGGACGGGCTACCCCCACTACCCAGGGGTAGGGCTATCGCCGCCGAGCCCACAGGCGTAGCTACTGCCGTCGTTAGGTTGAGCACGTAGAGCCGCCCGGTCTGCGTGTCGACATCGTAGCCCAGGCCAAATAACTCGCCGGTACTAGGCCGAAAGTCAAGCCCCACAAGCGTTTCGCCGCTGGCTACCCCCGTAATAGCAGTCCGCGCCAAGATAGTGCCCGGATTAGTGGCGGGGAATGACAGCAGGCTAGGAGTATTTGGCCCATAGCTAAATTCTAGGCCATAGATGGTTTGGCCCACTGCAGGTAGCACCAAAGCACTAGCTAAGAATAAGCCCCCGAATGACCACTTAAAAACATTAAGTAATAGGCTAGTAATATGTGACATTAAGCTAATAAAGTAAAGGTGATATAACTACACCAGAGTTGGTGGCTAGGGTGCTTCTTCAACAGCATCATAGCTGCCGAATGAGGCGCACCGCCTCGGCCTCGCTGACGGCCGTCAGCGTTGGTTTGAAAACGAAGCCGCTCTGGACAGTAGCACGCTGCGTGCCGTAATAGAGCTGCCCATTGATGCTCTGCAGCACCACCGCCACCATCTCGGCCCCGATAGGCATGGTTGCTTGCCAGCGTGTGTTAGATGAGCCATTAACGATGTAGGTGCGGGCCAGGCCGTTGTAACCGATAGGGCGGAGGTACACGCGGGTTTCGCCGTAGGCAGCAGTTGGCACCTCTACCTGAGCCGTAGTTGTGTTCTGGTATTTGCTCCAATATTGGTCAATGTTCCACCAGCCAATAGAGTCCAGCGGAAACGTGACGCGATAAGAAATAGAAGTGCCTGGATTACTGGGCACTACAGGGGCAGTATTCAGGTACCAACCCAGCGAATCGGGTCCTTTAGCAGCCGGCTGCTGCCAACTGAGTTGGCGAGTGGTGTCTTGGTCGCTAGGGCGGGGTGACTGCACCACTACACCCGCGCTGCCCATAGGCTGGCTCAGCCGCAGGCGAACGCTATTTTGCCAAACTTTAATACTGAACTCGCCACCCGAAACTAATAAGCGCCCCGCCTGTGCTCCTTGGCTGGACTGGTTGGCTACTGTGGTTGGCATATTAGCCAGCACCATTTCGGGGACCGAATATATTTCCCGGATGCGCACCTGCGCCAAGCCTGTGGCTAAGGTGCCGTTGGGAAGTGTGAAGCTATTGGCCAGGAAACTCAAGGTAGCTCCTGCCTTGGTGGTGATGGTTTGGTCTTGCCCCATCACTAAGGTGAAGGTTTGCCCCGGCACGCTGTTGCGCCGAGTAAATTCAGCTAGCGTAAGGCTCGAAGCGGTAGGGGGGGGAGGCGGCACCGGGGTAGGGGCACAGTCCACCACATCGTCCTTGCGGCAGCCGGCCGTCAGCAGCAGTCCGGCAGCGCCGAGTAAAAGCAGTAAGCGGTTCATAAAAATCTTAGGAAAAGTAAAGGGAAAAGGATAGCGCATTATAGCGAAGCTGCCGGCCGGTCAGCTCGTCGATTTAGCGCAAATCCCAGGAAAAACCAGTGAGTAAGCCCAGGCTAAAGGGCTGGCGGCGAGCATAGCCCAGCGCCTGGCTGCGTACAAAAGGCGAGAGCACGTAGCGCCCCGTGGGCTGCACCAGCCACTGCCAGCGCGAGGCTGGCCCGCCTACATGGTAGCGTAAATCCAAGCCTAGGCTAAAGGCCACGCTCCACGGGCGGTAGGGGCTGCTAGCGGCCGATGAGTAGCCCTGCTGCTGGCAGCCGCAGTCGCTGCCCTCCGTGCTGCGGCCCCCCTGGTACCAGCCCAACTCGGCACCCAGCAGCAAGGCGGTAGCCAGCCGGCCGCGCGGCACGCCTAGGGCATAGCTCAGTTGCACGGGCAACGTAAGCAGGCGATATGTATCGCGCTGGTGTACGGCCGAATCGGCTTGCGCTCGTAGTTGAAGGGCGAGGCGCGTAGCGTACTCTTGGTAGCCCAAGCCCATTGCCAGCGCCCAGCGCCCTGACAGTACACGCCGTAGCTGCACTTGCGCGCCCAAGCCAGCGGCGGGGCGCTCGTATTGGGCAAAACCCGCCCCGGTAGCGCTCGCCGGAATCGGCCCGAGTAGGCGGTAGCTCAGCGTGGGCCCCACCAAAGCCAGCAGCGACCAGCGCCGCACTACTGGAGCAGCCGGCATTGTATCAGGCCGCGCGGCTAGTGCTGGTAAAGGCAGGGCAGCGGGTGAGCCCAACACTGCTACCCGCAGCGACAAGGAGTCAACCTGAAAGCGGGGGGAGGCCAGTGCTTCGTCTTCAATAACATGCTTAGCATCAGTCTGGAAATCCTGCCGCTTTGTGCCTGCGCCATAGGTAGCCGACGTAGCAACGGTTTGGCGGCTAGCAGGGGGTAGGGCGCCTCTAAGAGATGCTGCCCTTTGCCCTATGGTGCTACGCCCACGCGCAGCTAGGCGGCGGCCACCTCGCGGTGCTAGGCGCCTTGAGTGGGCGTCGGTAGGTGCCAGCGTACCTCCCTTCGAGGGAAAGACTGGTTCAGAAGAAACGCTGGTAGTAGCGCTACCAGCCAGTCGGTGCTCAGGCTGCAACCTGAGGCGTCGTCGCTGGTCCGCTAAGGAAGCAGGCAGTATTTTGCGATGCTGGCTAACCGGCGCAATGGGTGCCGATTCTACCACCAGCGGCGGCTGGCTACTCAGGCCACGACGCGCGTGCTTAGCTACCAATGGCTGCGCTACTAGGCCGGCAATAGTTTTCTTACCAATAAGCTTGGGGCTGGTAGCTGGTTGGGAAGTTGGAAGAAATGCACGCGTGGGCTGCTTAGCCCCGGCGCCAAGCGCAGTAGTAATTTGGGCAGTAGTTGATTGGGTAGTTGGTTGTGGCGAAGTAGAAGAACCAGTTGCTGGTATGGTGCTTGCCGGCTTTCGACTAGGTTGGCCAGCCAGCCCAGGGGTAGTAAAAGGCTCTTTTGTTAGCTCGAACAGTTGCTTGGCCTCAGACCCAACTGCCTGGCCTGCATGCACGCGCAGCTCCCGCCGGATGGCCAGCGTACCCACGGCCACCAGCCCCAGCAGCAAGCCGAGCAGCGGCAAAAGCCGCCGTGAGCGTCGCCACCACGGCCGCGGTGCGGCCGGCCGCGGCAGTTGCTGCCTGATAGCAGCCCAAGCGCCAGGTGGCGGGGCCTGGCCATAGTCGCCCAGGCGCTGCCGCAGCGCCACCAGCAGCGGGTCGCTGGCTTCGTCGTCTGGGCGGGGGGGGGTAGGGCCGGCGTTCATGCTTGATAGAGATTATTGTAATTGGCCAGGCGAAGGCGATGAGCGAGCAGCTGACGGGCGCGGGCAAGCTGTGACTTGCTGGTGCCTTCCGAAATGCCAAGCAGCTGCGCGATTTCGGGATGCGAATAGCCTTCAATAGCGTAGAGATTGAGCACCGTGCGGTAGCCGGGGGGTAGGGCCGCGAGGTGGAGTAGCAGGTCGTCGGCCGCCAGTGTATCCAGGGCCGAGGGCTCTGGGCTAGGCAGGTCGGCGGCATAGTCGTCCAGGTCGTCGGCGCCGGTGCTGGTGGGATGGCGCAGGCGGTGCTGCGCCACCGCGTGCAGGGCCGTGTGCACCGCCACGCGCCGCGCCCACGCCTCAAATGGCCCATCGCCCCGGTACTGGTCGAGGCGGGTAAATAGTTTAACAAAGGTGTTCTGTAAGGCATCTTCCGCCTCCGCCCGGCTGGCGCAATAGCGCAGGCATACGCCCATTAAGCCATAAGAAAGCTGATTGTAGAGCTGAAACTGCGCCGCTTCCTCGCCCCGGCGGCAAGCCGCGAGCAAGTCTTCAGAAATAGCAGTAGCAACTGGCATAAGTACGAAGTAGAAGCCGTCGCTTAGCTTGTTAGCAGCGGCATTCGGGGGCTTGACCGGCGGGCCGCCCGAAGGGTTGCGTGGCCGTAAAAAAACTTTAGATTAGCCAGCCGGCTAAGGTCGGCAGGCGCATCCTATAGCCAGTGCTTACCAAGCAAGATTAAAAGCCAAAAAAGGCGTCGTGCGAAGCACGACGCCTTCCAAAAAAGCTGAAGCTTAACCAGCGCTATTCCGCATCCTATAGCTTTTCCTCCAACCACAAAAACCCAGCGGCGAGCAGAAAAAGCCCAAAAAACCACCCCGCCGCCCACGGCTGCTGCACAGTGCCAGTGGCGGCGCCGAGCTTGGTAGCCGCCGCCGTTTGTTGGGCCAAAGCCAGCTGGCGCTCGGCCAGCTCGGGCCCGCGCCAAGCCGCCGAATCGAAAACAAAGAAGTTATAGGCCGTGCGGCCGGGGCCTTGCACCTGGTGCCAGCCTGCGGCAGTGGGCCAATACTGCGCGGTGCTCCACTCGGGCAAGCGCATATCCTGCGCCAGCGAAAGCTGCACTGCCGGGCCACCCGCCAGCCGGCGCACGGTGGGCAGAGCGGGGGGAGGGGGTAGGGACCCACTCAAGCGTAGCGTGAGCGGATACTGCGGCCGCGGCCAGCGACTGGCCAGCTGCCAGGTGGCGGCCAGCGCCGGGGGCGGCGTGGCCGCCACCAGCAGCTGGCTCCAAAACGAGCCGTACGCCACATCCTGCCCTTGCAGCGCCCACCGAAAGGTTTCGGGAATTACCGACACCACCACCGTGCCCAAACCAAAGCGCCGGCTTGCTGCCACCAGCGTCGCGCTAGGCCCACTGATGAGCGGCTTCAGGGCGGCCGTGGAGCGCAGGTGGGCGGGCAGGGTAGCTCGCACGCCGGCCGGTGCCCCAGGCCAAGTCAGCAGCTGCGGGCTGGCGCCTGGGCCAGTAGTAGGCTGGGCTATTACGCTAAAGTCGGCGCGCGCTGGCGCAGCTGCGGGGAGCGGCGCAGTAGTCGCCAGCAGCACCAAGCCCAGCCGGCCAGCCCGCACGGCTTCGCGCAGGGCTTGGCTTTCGGAGGGGGGTAGGGCTGCCAGCGTGGCCACATCGGCTACCACCAGCGGGTAGCGGCTGAGCAAGGTGGGCGTGAGATGGTCGAGCGGCTGGGCGGGCTGGTTCAAAAACTCCGTTTGCACCAAGCCTTTGCTCACGTTGATGCGCAGGCCCACCGCGCGGCCCTGGGCAGCTAGGCTGTTTTTTAGAAACTTAAACTCAAAGGAGGGCACCGCCGTCAGCAGCAAAACGGGGGGTAGGGCCGTGGTGGCAACTTCGACCGGCACCGGCTCGGTAGCCACCACGCGCCCCGCCTGCCGCAGTACCAATTCGGGCAGCAGGCGCCCGGCCACTTTGGGCAAGTAGCGCAGCCGGAAAGCCCCGCTGCCCGCAGCCAGCCGCACCGAGTCGCGCTCGGCGCCGGCTGCCCGCAGGCTCACCCAGGCCGGGGTGCTGCCCGCCGCCACCGTGCCTTCTACCACCAGCGCCTGCCCCAGCTGCAGCTGGGGGCTCCAGTGCGCCCCCCGAAAGCCCGTGAAGGCCGGCGCCGTGTGGAGTTGCACGCGCACATTGCCCAGCGCTGGCAGGTCGGCCGCGGGGAGGCCCTGGCCCAGCAAATGCAGCTGGCGCAAGGCCGGACGCTGCTCCGCAAGGTCTAGCAGACTACCCAGCGGCCGGGTGCCAGCGGGCGCGGCTATCCGGTAGCTCCATACTGGCGTACCGGCCCCCAGCCGCCGCCGCAGCTGGCGCAGACTGTCGGGCTGGTAGCCTTCGGTGAGCAAAATAGCGGCCGACCGGGTGGCCGGCACGGCTCGCTGCGGCGGATATGCGGTGAGCCACAAGGCCAGAGGCAAAACAACGCTGGCCAGCAACCGCAGCCACCGACGACGCTGGTCGGGGCGCCGCCAGGCTGCCACGAGCAGCCCTACCCCCAGCAGCAGGCAAAAGCCAAGTAACAGGTAATAAATTGGCGAGGATGCTGGCACGTAGTAAAAAGCTCTTGGATAAAAGAATAGTTAGGAACCGACTGTCAGGCAGAACGCCGCGAAGTATCTCGCGTGCAGCAGTAGTTTCCAACAGTTGGGTTTACTGCCGCACGCGAATTATTTCTCTTCGTCAGCATGACCGCTCTGTATCTCCCGGTACACCTTTCATTGACTTAATTCCTGGAAGTAGCGCCGGGCCAGTCGATTGGGGGCCACGGCCGGCGCCAAGGTGGGGGTAGGCGCGGGGAGCAGGTCGGTGAGGGCATGCTCGGCCGCGAGCAAGCAGCTGGCACACGGCGCCCGGCCGGCGCGCGCATCGGTGGCCAGGGTGCGCAGGGCCCGCAAGGCCGGCAGGTAGGCGCCCCGCTTTTGCAGGGCGGCCTGCGCCAGCGCCTGGCCGGCCTGGTCGAGCG
>CALMOO010000284.1:4950-8951 GCA_937871705.1 uncultured Hymenobacter sp. | reverse complement strand
GGTAGAGATTGGCCGTGAGGGCTACCCCATCGGCGCGCTTGTAGTGCAGTACCTGCTTGCGGAAGCTGCCGCCAAAATTGGCATATGGGTTGGCAAAATGCGTGATAGATAAGGGCTTGCCCTTTTTAGTCAGCGCTTGCAGGTAGTAGTTGGGGTTTTGGTCAATTGCTTCGCGGCGGGTCAGCAACTCGGGCTGGCCTTTTTTAACGTCGAGCAAAGCCAAGGGCACCTCGTAATACGGGGATTCTGAACGCCAGAGTTCCGTAATTTTCTCCGTTTTGAGGTTCAGCTCGCTCACAAATGGCCGGTCGCCTTCGGGCGACGCGCCTTGGCCGAAAAGGTAAATGGTCTGCCCGCCTTGCGCTAGGGCCAGCACTTGCTTACCCTGCGCGTTGCGCTGCGTGTAGGGCACGCCGGGGTTGTGGTACGTGTCCTGCGACGAGCCGTCAAAGAGTACCTTCAGCGAGGTGCCGGGTGCCGATGGGTCGAGCTGCCAGGTGGTTTCGTGGCGGTCGGCCCAGCGGTAGCCATCGGCCAGCGCCAGGTGGTCGGTGCCCCAGGTCATGCCGGCGTAGCGGAGGGGTAGGGCAGCCAGTTCCTGCGCTGGGCCGCCGAAGGGTGCGGGCAGCAGGTACACTTTGTCGCGGATGGCGGCCTTAGTTTTGGGGTCGCCGCCATCCTGCGCCTCGGCGTAGTAGAGCGTGGCAGGCACATCGGTGCGCCAGTCGTGGTTGCGTGGGCCGGTGGGCACCGCATCGAAGTTGGTAGGCACGTTGTCGGCCAGCGGCAGGTCGGCCACCGTCTTGGTCACAGCGCCCGAGCCCAAGTCGAGCACGTCGATGCGCTGCGGAAAGCTGCTCACTGGCAGCGTGTACGAGTAGGGCTTATGCACGACACGCACCAGCACGTACTTGCCATCAGGCGATGCCGAGGCCGACCGCAGCACGCCCGGCTGCCCGAGCGGCTGAGCCGAGCCATCAACCAGCTTCACCTTCACCAGCTGGGCGGTGGCGTAGTAGTCGAAAATGCGCTCGTCGGCGGGGTTCTTCAGCAAATCCTGGTAGGTACGAGCGCCCGATTTCTTACCCCCGCCGCTTTCCTGCACGGCCGGGCCGGTGGGCGTAGCGTCGGGTGCGGGTGCGGCACCGCGGCCAGCAGGCACAGTGCGCGCCAGCAGCGTTTGGCTATCCGAAACCCACTCGAAGGCAGTGCCAAACGTTTCGTTGAGCGGCGTGGCCAGCAGGCGGCGGGCTTTGTTGGTGGCTATATCGGCCACCCAAAGCTCGACGCGGCCCGCTACCCCATCGGTGGCGGGGGTAGTGAGGCTGAAAGCCAAGTGCTGGTTGTCGGGCGACCAGCTCGGGTTGCTGATGCGCGCCTGAGCGGGTAGGCCCTGCACCGGCGTTTCGGCACCGCTGGGCAGGCGCTTAAACTGCATGCCCACCGCATAGCTCACGCGGCTGGGGCCGTTGGTGCGCGGGTTGAGGCGCAGGCCCGCCAGCCGCAGTTCGGGCTGCGAAAGCTCGGCAATGGTCGGGAAATCTTGTACGGCTAGAATGGCCATGACTTGCCCATCGCCCGAGACGCTCACGCGGGGGGTAGGCGGCGCCAGCAGCAAGTCGCGGATGGCAGCCGGCGGCTGCTGGTACTGAGTTTCCTGGGCTTGAGCCAACGTAGTAGCAGCTAGCATAACCAGCGCGGGGAAGAAATACTTCATGCGCAAAAAAGAGCCGGGAAATGAACGGCCTGCTTGCGCCTAAGATACTATAAATGGATTATTTATGAAAGAAGAAAGCCAAGCGAGATTCGCTTGGCTTTCCTTAAAAGTCGAAGCATGTTGCTCGCTTCAACGCCAGATGAGCATGACAGACGCTTTTGGGAGCTTACATCTTGCCGAAATTCAGCCCTAGAATTAGTACAATGCCGAGCACCATGAGCAGCAGATACGTCTCGACGGAACCGGTTTGCACGAAGCGTAGCAGCTGGCCGCCAGCCAGCGTGACGCGCCCGAAACCATTGGCGATGGGGTCGATAACGCCGTTTTCGACGAATTTGAACAGCCCATTTGACAACGCCATAATAGGCTTCACAAACAGTGTGTTGTAGAGCTCATCGACGTAATACTTGTGGTACACCAAGCTCTCAGGAGCCGAACGCTGGGCGTCGTCTTCGGCGGGGCGCTGCGCGCGCGACACGTACTGCACGTAGGCCAGCACAATGCCAACTACGGCCACCAGCACCGAAATGCCCATGAGCATCAGCTCCGTACTGTGCTCGGGCTCGGTGGTGAAGGCAGCCGGTAGAATCTGCCGCGAGTACGTAAAAATTGGAGCCAGATAATCGGCCAGGTAGTGCTTGCCGACGAACATGGGAGCACCCATGAAGCCGCCAATGGCCGATAAAATCGCGAGCACGATAAGTGGTAGCGTAATGCTAACGGGCGACTCGTGCAGGTGGTGGCGCTGCTCCTCGGTGCCGCGGAACTCGCCGAAGAACGTCAGGAACAACAGGCGGAACATGTAGAAGGCGGTCAGGAACGAGGTGAAGACGCCAATTGCCCACATCACTTTGCTGTGCTCATACACGTGGCTCAGGATTTCGTCTTTCGAGAAAAAACCTGCGAACGGGGGAATACCCGAGATGGCTAGGCAGCCGATGAGCATCGTCAAGAACGTGATGGGTAGGGCTTTGCGCAAGCCACCCATGCGGCGCATATCCTGCTCGTTGCTCATGGCGTGGATAACCGAACCGGCGCCGAGAAAGAGCAGCGCCTTGAAGAAAGCGTGCGTGAGTACATGAAAGAATGACGAGGTGTAGCCCATTACGCCCAGCGCCAAGAACATGTAGCCCAGTTGCGACACCGTGGAGTACGCCAGTACCTTCTTGATATCATTCTGCGCCAAGCCGATAGTAGCCGCAAACAGCGCCGTAGCCAGGCCAATGATGCCGACTACTTCGAGCGTCTGCGGAGCCAGGGTGAAGAGCACATTAGCGCGCAGCACCAGGTAGATACCGGCCGTTACCATCGTTGCGGCGTGAATGAGCGCCGACACGGGGGTAGGGCCCGCCATGGCGTCGGGCAACCAGGTGTAGAGCGGCAGCTGGGCTGATTTACCCATGGCGCCCACAAACAGCAGCAGCGTAATGGCCGTGCAAACGCCGACCCCGTAGTTGCCGAACTGGCTGAGGTGCGCCTTCTGGAACACTTCTCCGTACTGCACCGAGTTGAAGGTCAAGTATATCAGAAAGATGCCGAGCAAGAAGCCCAAGTCCCCGATGCGGTTGATAATAAAGGCTTTTTTGGCGGCGTTGTTGTAGTTGGTGTGCTTGTTCCAGAAGCCAATGAGCAGGTACGAGCACAGCCCTACCCCCTCCCAGCCGATGAAGAGGATAACAAAGTTGGAACCCAGCACCAGCACCAACATGCTGAATACAAAAAGATTAAGAAAGCTAAAGAACTTTCCAACATTCTCGTCGTGGCTCATGTAGCCAATGCTGTAGATATGAATGAGGAAGCCTACCCCCGTAATGAGCAGCAGCATGAGTAGGCTGAGCTGGTCAATCTGGTAGCTGAACGGAATTTGCAGCGAGCCCACCGTAATCCAGTCAAATAGCTGCACGGTGTACTGGTACTTGAAATTCAAAAACAGCGTGAGCGACAGCAGAAACGACCCAAGCACGGTAGCGCTGCCGATGAGCCCCGCCACGGTGCTCGACAGCCTCTTATTTAGCAGGCCATTAAGTAGAAACCCTAGAAAAGGCAGGCCGGGAATAACGGCGTAAAACAGGGCCGAGTAGGGTGCCACGGCACCGGGCAGAACGGTTTCTTGCATTACAAGTAAAGGAATGAGCAACTAAATCAAGGAATTAGTGAGTTGCTTATCATTGCGAGGAAGAACGACGAAGCAATTTTCCCTGTCGTTCGTCCTCGCAATAACAGGAACTACCACTTGAGGCGGCTTAGTAAGTTGACGTCGGTATTTTGGAAGTTGCGGTAAATC
>CALMOO010000284.1:262-4940 GCA_937871705.1 uncultured Hymenobacter sp. | reverse complement strand
GTAAATCATGACGATAATACCCAACCCAACCGATACTTCGGCGGCAGCCACGGCCATGATGAAGAACACAAACACCTGCCCGTTGGGGTCGGAGCGGTAGGCGGCGAAGGCAGCCAGCAAGATGTTGACGGCGTTGAGCATCAGCTCGACGCACATGAAGATGATGATGGCGTTGCGCCGCACCAGCACGCCCGTCACGCCGATGCAGAACAAGGCAGTGGCGAAAAACACATAGTACTGAAGCGGAACGGTACGGATGACTTCGGGAATAGTCGGGTTCATACGGCAGAGTTCGGTGAGCAGCAGCCAAAGGCCAGCTGGTTCTTAGCCGGCAAAGGTACCCGAAAAAGCACTAGGCTGGGCGGCTGTTGGGCATAATCTGGCTGAGCCTACAGGCAACACTACCAAAGAACGCCATGCTGGCCAAGGAAGCATCTCTCCTGTGGCAGTAATTCAATCGTTAAGATTAGGCTGCGGCAGAGATGCTTCTCTTGCCAGCATGGCGTTCTTTGTGATTCTTCGCCAGTCAATTAGCGCATTCGCTGCTTAAAGAATCAGCTACTTAAAGTATCCTGGCTCTCTGCTCGTCTGCTTAGCCACGATGGAACCCGTTTCACTTCCCCTACCCTCTCCGCTCGCCTCGGCGCTCCTTATGACGGCCGGCCAGCAAGACCAGCAGATTCAGGCTACGGTGCGCGAGCAGCGAGGCCGGCTGCTGCGCTTTATCGAGCGGCGCGTGCCCGATCCCGATGAGGCTGAAGACATTCTGCAGGATGTTTTTGCCGAATTAGTGGAGAGCTACCGCTTGTTTAAGCCCGTAGAGCAGGCTGCAGCCTGGCTATTCCGGGTGGCGCGCAACCGCATTATTGACCGCTACCGCCGGCCCAAAGCCACGGTGTCGTTGGATGCGCCGCTCGGCGCGGCTGCCTCTGACGACGAGCCCGCCCGCCTGCTGCAAGATGTGCTGCCCGCCCCCGACGACTCGCCCGAAAACCGCTTGCTGCGCGAAACCATCATGGACGCCCTCACCGATGCGCTGGCCGAGCTGCCTGCCGAGCAGCGCCAGGTGTTTGTGTGGCACGAGCTGGAGGACCGCAGCTTTAACGAGATGGTGGCCGAAACGGGCGTGCCACTCAAGACGCTCATCTCGCGCAAGCACTACGCCGTGAAGCACTTGCGCAAACGCTTGCGCACCTTGTACGATGAGCTTTTCACTGATTAATTATTCCTTATTATGAACCGCACTTTCTGGCTGAAGAAAGCCGTCAAGTTTGTTTTCTTCGGCACTTTGTTTGTAGCTGCGGCCGGCTTTGGCACGCAGGCTTTGTGGAACTGGCTAGTTCCCAGCATCTTTCACGGCCCCATCCTCAGCTTCTGGCAAACGCTGGGGCTGCTGCTGCTAAGCCGCATCCTCACGGGTGGCTTTGGGCGTGGTGGCCATGGCTGGGTGCAGAAGCGCCGCCAGTGGCGCCAGCACCTCGAAAATAGAGTAGCCCACCTCTCGCCCGAGGAGCGCGAGAAATTTCGGCAGCAAATGCAGCGCCGGTGTGCCTCGTGGGGCCGCCGCGCCACGCCGCCTTATGAGGCTCCCGCGGCTCAGTCGGCGTAAGCCCTACCCTCCTATAATTGGCCAACTACAAAAAGGAGGCTTCGCTACAAGTAGCGAAGCCTCCTTTTTTCGTTGATACCTCTTCTCTGCGCACACCTAACCATCATGCTGAGCTTGCCGAAGCAACTCTGCATGACAAACGTGGGTCCGGCTACAGCTTTACATCCTTCGTGTTGTCATCCAGATTTCGGTCTATCAGCTCATGGTAAGGGTCCACGGCTACCGAAGCTGGTTTTTTGGCCACGATGAATTGCAGCTTGTTGTCGCCGGCTACCAGGCGGCGCTTCAGGAGCAAGAGGGGGGGTAGGGGCTTTTTGTCGGCGCCCAGCTCTGGGAAAACGGCCACGGGCAGGTAGTCGCGCTCGGCGGCCGGCTTCTGGTTGCCAGTGCTATCGGCGTAGAACTTCTGGCTTTTGACCGTGAAGTTGACCTGGTAGCGGCCATCGGGCAGCTTCTTGGCCGAGGCGTCGGTGATGCGGTTTTCGTAGAGCGTAATGCGGTCGAAATTATCCGTGATAAACTGCTGAAGCGAGTCGGGCGCCGCCCGGCGGATGTAGCTGATAAACTCGGTCGAGTTGGTGTAGGGCGGGTTTTGAAACGCCACGGCGTGCACGTAGTCGTGCAGCGCGGCATCCAGCTTTTGCTCGCCCATGTAGTCCTGCAAAGCGTACATCACCACCGAGCCCTTGCCGTAGTGGATGTACTGCTGGTTCTCGACCAAGGCCAGCGGCACCTCCTTCTTGCGCTCGAAGGCGCGGCCCTGCAAGTAGCGTCGCTGGTCGATTTTCAGGAACTTCTGCATGGTGTAGTAGCCAAAAGCGTGCTTCAGCACCATGAAGGCCGAATACTCCGCCATCGACTCCACCATCAGCGTGCTACCCTGCACGTTGCCGCCAATCACCTGGTGCGCCCACCACTGGTGCGCCACCTCGTGGGCCGTCACGTAGAAGGGGTAGTCGAGGTCCTCCGGGTCTTTGGGGTCCACCTTGGCAATGAAGCCGATAGCTTCCGAAAACGGGATGGTATTGGCGAAACTCTGGGCAAACCGCTGGTAGTTTGGAAACTCCAGAATGCGAACTTGCTGGTGCTGGTAGGGCGAGAAATTCTTGGAGCAATACGCCAGCGCCGCCTTGGCGCCAGCCGCCATACGGGCCAAATTGTAGGTGTGGCCCGGCTGGTAATAGATGGTAATCGGGATGGTGCGCTGGCCTACCGAGTCAACCCATTTATCCTTGTATTCCTGGTACCTCGCCGAGAGGAAGGTGTAGAAATTCAGCATCGGCCGGTCCATCGCGTAGGTGAAGTAGCGGCGGCCGTCTTTGGTCCATTCCTTCTGCAAATAGCCCGGCGCGATGGCCGTTTGGTCGGCCTCGGTGCTCACGGTGGTGCGGAAGCGAATCCAGTCCGCATCCTGGCTGATGTAGGTATTCTGCCTCGCCTTCAAGTCATTGACCGGTGCCATGCGCGGGCGCGGCTTGAGGCCGTAGCTTTTGCGGGTCTGGTCGTTGGTCAGCTCGGCGCCCTCGCGGTAGCCCAAGCTAGGCAAGTAATTCGAGCTGATGAAACTACCATTATACACAATGTCGGTGTTCGAGTCGCTGTTCGGAAAGCCCAGCTCACGGTAGTCGATGCTCATCGTGAGGGGTAGCGAATCGCCGGGCGCCAGCGGCTTGGCCAGTCGGTAGAGGCGCGTCCCTAAAGTCGTGTCGTTCAGCACCAAGCTAGCCGTACCGGCCTGGCCCAGCACCAACTGGCGCAAGCGCGGGTGCTGCTCGGCAGGCAGGGTCACAATCACGGTATCAAGCGGCCGCTGGTGCTTATTCACCAGCATAAACTGCCCCTGAAAATGCACCCGGCGCGTGCTCGGAAAGATGTCGGTGTTCAGGTCCACGGCCACGATGCGCGGCTGGGCCACGTCCTTGAGGCGGCGGTACTGGCGCTCGTACTGCACTTGCAGCTTTTCCTGCTGCTTGGGCGTGCGGTACTGGTTGAGGATGTTAGTGTTGTAGTAAATAAAGCTGCCCGTGCCGATGGCAAGTACTACCCCCACCAGCGCGGCCAACGTGCTGCTGGCGCCCCAGCGGCGGCGCGCTTCGGCCAGGCGGCCGCTAGCGTCGGTGCCGCGTACCCACAGCAAGTTGGCGAGCAGTACAAACAGGATAGCCCAGCCCACCCAGTACAGCTTCGTCCACCAAAAAGCGGGCATAAAGTGGCCGTAGCCATTCATGTCGGAGTGTGGCGCGCTCGGTGCCCCGGCATAGGCCAGCAGCCGGTGCGTGAAGCCCAGCTGAGAGCGGAAAATATTGGCCACGTAATACAGAATCATCACGAAGAAGCCCAGGTACTTGTTGTTCACGAGCACCTGCACCAGCATGGCCAACACGCACAGCAGCAGCAAATAAGGCAGCATCAGGCCAAACAATGCCTGGATGTAGAGCCCGATTTCGTAGTGGAAATATCCTTTTACCGTCTGCACCAGCAGCCCGCAGAACAGCACCACCGTCAGCAGCACTACCTGCACCAGCCCCAGCGCCGCCAGCTTGCTCAGAAACGGTACCCAGGTGGGCACCGGCACGGCATCCGTAATCTGGGCTACGCCAGCTTCGCGCTCGCGCCACACCAGCTCGCCGCTGTAATAAATAATGATTATCAGCAAAAAAAGGAAGAACGTGCCGCTAAGCACACTCACTGCTTCGCCCGTGACGGGGTAAGTAGTAGTGTCGAAGGCCTTGCCAATCTGGGACGAAGTGGCGAGCAGAAAAATGACGCCCGCGCCCACAATGGCTGCGAAATACACGCTCCGCACGATGCCCCGAAACTCCAGCTTGGTGAGGCTCCACCACTGTTGCAGGTGCATGGAAGTGGTGAATAGCTGCGCCACGCGCGGCAGCCGCAACGTACCGGCAGCCGACGCGACGGCATCGTCATCAGTGAGGGCAGCGGCTACTTTTTTACTCTTCTTAGGTGCCTTATCTGAGGCGAAAGCCGAGAACCTGAACCGGGTGTAGCAAAACGCCAGCAGCCCTACCCCCACCGCCAGCCACACGGCCCGGTTGAGCAGCACAAACG
>CALMOO010000284.1:0-252 GCA_937871705.1 uncultured Hymenobacter sp. | reverse complement strand
GTCCAGTAGCGCGTCGTCAGGTCTACGGCGCCGATGCCGAAGGCATCGAGCGTCGTGGCCAGGTGCTCATTCTTAAGGTCGGAGAGGTACGAGCTGGCGATGAGGTAGCCTACCAGCAGCACCACCGAGCCGATGTACGTGCTCAGGATATTGCGCGTGAGCGTGGCCGTAGTAAAGAAAATGGCCCCGCTAAACAGCAGGTTGGGCAGGATAATAATCAGGTAAGGCCACAAATACGTGCCTGCCGGCGTG
>CALMOO010000283.1:3863-8576 GCA_937871705.1 uncultured Hymenobacter sp. | reverse complement strand
CCTCGCGGCCGGGCAGCGCGGCACCCTGGCCCGCGCCATCACGCTCGTAGAGAGCACCTTGCCGCAGCACCAGGCGCTGGCGCAGCAGGTGCTGCAAGCCGTGCTGCCCCGCACCGGCGGCGCACTGCGGCTGGGCATTACGGGCGTGCCGGGCGTAGGCAAAAGCACGTTTATCGAGGCGCTGGGCCTGTATTTGGTCGAGAAATTGGGCAAAAAGCTGGCCGTGCTGGCCGTCGACCCCAGCTCGCCGCGGGGCGGCGGCAGCATCCTGGGCGACAAAACCCGGATGCCCCAGCTCACGGTGCACCCGCGGGCGTTTATCCGGCCCTCGCCGGCTTCGGGCAGCCTGGGGGGGGTAGCCCGCGCCACCCGCGAGGCGCTGCTGCTGTGCGAGGCGGCCGGCTATGACGTCATCTTCGTCGAAACTGTGGGGGTAGGCCAAAGCGAAGTGGCCGTGCACGGCATGGTCGATTTCTTCCTGCTGCTCATGCTGGCCGGCGCCGGCGACGAGCTGCAAGGCGTGAAGCGCGGCATCATGGAAATGGCTGATGCGCTGCTCATTACCAAAGCCGACCACGGCAACGAGCAAGCCGCTCGCCGCGCCGCCCGCGACTACGAGGGTGCGCTGCACCTGTTCCCGCCCGCCGCTTCGGGCTGGGCCACGCCTGTGCGCACCTGCTCGGCCCTGAGCGGCGCCGGCCTCCCCGAAGCCTGGGAGTTGGTGGAGCAATACGCTGCCCAAACTCAGGCCAGCGGCTACTGGCAGCAGCGCCGCGCCCAGCAGCAGCTACAGTGGCTCGAAGCAGCCGTGCGCCAAGCACTGGAGGTGCAGTTTTACGACCGCGCGGGCGTGCAAAGCGCCTTACTGACCGTGCGAGAGGCCGTAGCGGCGGGGCAGTTGACGCCGTGGGCGGCAGCGGAGAAGCTATTAGGGCAGTAGCGGGTAGCTATTCTGACTGCGGCAAGCAGTTATCAGGTGTGACAAAGCCGCTACTTTCAATTGGCTCACTTTTAGGAAAAGCCTACAGCACTTGTTGGTAAAGTAATGATAATTCCAGGTTGCAAGTTGATAGGAGTACTGGGCTGAGCAATAGAATTGGCACATACTATCAAACTAATAATAGTGGTAGACAAAGTAGTTCTTTGAAACATACATACTATAAGTAGTTGAAATTTATTACTAAAATATCCAACCGTGATTTCTAAACATTCCAGCTAGTAACATGAACACAAGGCTTGTAAATTCATACATTACTATCACTATAAAAGGAGGTATATTCTTAAGAAATGGGCTTTTATCATACCTGCTTTTAACCATACTATACCTTTTTTTTGAAAAATAAAAAACTATAGTGGCTACTAGAGCTACTGCTGAAAAAATCCATTTGTATTCCGGCCGTATCCATCTGCTGGCATCCCAAGTGAATACGCGCTCTGCTAAGAAGGATAAGGAGAGTACATTCATGAGTACACACCATGCAACCGGTGCACAACCTCCTAATTCAGGCATGTCAGCCCAATTATTTGAGCGAATGGCTGCTTGGTAACCTTTGTAGAACAGGTAGTTGTACATCTATTTAACAAGTTCGTATTGTAAGCTTCCCTTAAAAGTAAGCAGACCAAAAGTAGAGGTAGCTACTGGTCGGCCCTGCTAAGCAGAGCAAAAATTTCGTACTCAGCATACTCCAATTGAGACGCCTAGCATTTTAGTAGCTCAGACGAAACACCACTTCACCACTTCCCGGTCAACTCGTTCAAATACACTTCCAGCACGGGGTAGCCGTCTACCCCTATTTTAGCGCGGTCGGCGGCGTCTTTGGGGTTGAGCTTGTGGGCGGTTTCCCAGGCGTCGGGCATGCCGTCGTGGTCGGTGTCGAGGGGGGTAGGGGCTGATTTTAGCACGGGCCAGGCTTTTTGCGACGTGCTGTAGGGCGTGCCGTGGGGGTAACCGCCTTGTACGTCGATAATCTTGCCGGTGCGGGTGCGCACCTCGCGCACCAGACGCTGGTCGAGCGAGTCGCGTAGGGGGCGCACGGCGCCGGCACCTTGCAGCACAGCATCGTAAGCCTCGGCAGCCGACTGCGTGGCTACGGGGCCCAGCTCGAAGGGGGTAGTGACTTTAGCGAGGGCCGTGTCGGCGGGGGTGCCGCCGTTCATGGTCACGCCGCGCCAGTTGTGGCGGGTTACTTCGGCGCTGGCTTCCTGGTAGTTGCCAGTGAGGTAGAACTTGCCATAGGGCAGCGGGTTGCTGCCTTTCTCCAGCTTGTAGGGGTTAAGTACGCGGGTGCGCACGGTTTCGTGGGTGCTGGGGCCGGGCTTGTAGTAGTTGTTGACAATGTTGTAGTTACCACCCTCACCGGCGTACACGTTGTTTTCACCCCAGTCGTAGATGACGTTGTTGCGGAAGTCGCAGTTTTCGTAGCCCGCCGCGTGCGTGTAGCGGCTACCGTTGAAGCGCGGCGTGCGGCTGTTGCAGTGCACAAACAGGTTGTGGTGCATGCTGGCGTGCTGCCCGCCCCAGATGCCCCCAAAACCGTGGTGCTCGTAGTCGGTATCGCCTTTTTCGAAGTGGTAAGAGTAGTTGAGCGGCGGCCCGACAATATTCCATTGCAGGGTAGTGCTGTCGCCCTCATACACCGAAAATGCCTCGTCGGTGCTCCAGCTCATCGAGCAGTGGTCGACCACGAGGCGATGGCTGTGCAAGCCGCCAAAGGCATCGTCGCCGCCGGCGCCATCCACGAAGCCCTGGTTCTGGTTTTTATCGCCCATCCGAAACCGGATGAAGCGCACCACCAAGTTATTAGCCTTAATCTGCACGGGGTAGTCGGCCAGGCAAATGCCGCCACCGGGGGCAGTCTGGCCGGCAATGGTCGTGTTGTTTTGGCTGATGGTCAGCGGCGAAAGCAGGTGGATGGTGCCCGACACGCGGAACACCACCGTGCGCGCCACGGCCTTAGTAGTGAGGGCGTAGCGCAGGCTGCCGGGCTTGTTATCGTCGAGCAAATTCGTGACTTCCAGCACGGTAGTGGGCACCGCCGCCGTGCCGCGCCCACCGGTAGCGAAGCGCCCTGCTCCTTCGGCCCCCGGAAAGGCCAGCAGCGGCGCAGCGGGTGGCCGCGCCGGCCGCGCTACCCAGCCCACCAGCATCGTGGAAACCAATAACGCGTGGCGGAGGCCAAAACCAGCAAGCATAAACCAAGGGGTGGGGAAAGAACAGAAAAGAGCAGTAAATCCCCCAAATATTAACAATAGGGCACAATGGTGATGCTAATCGCTCCATTTTCTTTTGCGCAAACGTTGTCGGCAACGTTGCCAACCTGCCGAAATAGCCATTCGAAGGCCCATTTAGCAGCTACGCAGGGCCTTCCGACGTACAAATCCCGCAGCTATTTTCTTTGCTCCTGGTGCCCGCCACTTCGCCTACCCCCCTGCTTGCCGCTTTGGCCCTCACGCTCGCTATTGTAGCGCTGGCCGGCTTCGTCGATGCACTTAGCTTCTTGCAATTCAAGGGGTTATTTGTGTCGTTTATGAGCGGCAACACCACTTCGCTCGGGGTAGCCGCCGCCAAAGCCGACGGGGCCAAGCTACACCAGCTACTCTTGGTTATCAGTCTCTTTGTTGGGGGCGTGGTGCTGGGCACACTGCTCCATAACCGCGCCGGCGAGCGCTGGTCAACTTCGTTGATACTGAGCATGGTATCGATGCTGCTGGCCTTGGCACACGCCTACCCCCTACTCGCCATCGAAGGCCTTACGCTGGCCATGGGCATTCTCAACGCCTCGGTGCACGAGGTGGGCGGCGCCAAGGTCAGCCTCACCTTCGTAACGGGCACGCTCGTGAAGTTTGGTACCGGCCTGGCCAACCTGCTCAGCGGCCGGCACGAGTCGTGGGACTGGCTTTGGCAACTCACGCTCTGGCTGGGCTTTCTGAGCGGCGCGCTGGCGGGCGCAGCCGCGCTGCTGCGCTTGCCGCAGGCGGCGCTGCTGCTGGCGGCGGGCCTGAGTTTGGCCTTGGCGCTGCTGGCCGGCCTGGTGCGGCGCGGGCTGCGCTAGCCACTCGCCCACAAGCCCCTACCCCCTGTGGGGCCGCAGGGCCAGGTAATCGAGGTAGTATAAAATCTTTACCGACAAGTTGTTATTGTGCGGCGAGTTCATGGTGTTGGTCAGGTTGTCGAAGTAGAGGGGGGTAGCCTCGTTGCCTTCCAGGAAAGTAGCCTGGGCGTTTTTCCACACCAGGCTCACCTGCGAGCCGGGCGCAAACCACCACACCAGCGCCGCGTCGATGTTGAAGGCGTTGTAGCTGTTATCGTGGTTGCGGAAGTAGCCGGGCAGGCTTTCCTCCGTGCTTCTGGGGCGCAGGCGGGCAAAGTCGTAGTAGTGCACAGTGCTCACGTAGTGGCGGGCGCGAATGGTGAACGAGAGCCGGTTGGTGAAGGTGTAGTTGACCGTAAGCGTGTTGGTGAAGGTCGGCACGTTGCGGCGGCCCAGCAGCACGTCCGAACCCAGAATGTAGCTGTAGAGCTGGTCCATGGGCTCGGCCAGGTTGAAGCCGTCGTTGACGTAACCCATCTGACTCACTTTCAAGGAGTAATCAAACGTATACCGGAAGTTCAGCTTGTCATTTACGCGGTAGCGCGGGCTCAGGGTGAGGCCGTAGCTGGCGCGGCGCGGCCGGCCGGGCATGCGGCCATCGAGGGCGTAGAGCCGGATACCG